>NZ_JBHVWC010000025.1:63163-76646 GCF_042882445.1 Kitasatospora sp. NPDC058218
ATCTTGCCCCCCCGCGGCCCCCCCCCCCCCGCTCACCCCCCCCCCCCCCCCCCCGGCCGCCCCCCCCCCCCCCCCCGGGGGGGGGGGGGGGGGCCCCCCGGGGGCGCCCCCCCCCCCGCCCCGCGGGTGGACCCGTCAGCCGTTCGACACCGTCGCGTACCGCGGCGTGCCCTCGGCCATCTGCCGCAGCGCGTCCTTGCGGTCCCGCTTCGACAGCTTGTCGATGTAGAGGAACCCGTACAGGTGGTCGGTCTCGTGCTGCAGGCAGCGCGCGAAGAAACCGGTGCCCTCGACCCGGATCGGGTTGCCGTCCTTGTCCTGCCCGGTCACCGCGGCGTAGTCCGGCCGGGGCAGCTCGGCGTACGCCGTCGGCACCGACAGGCAGCCCTCGTTGCCGTCGTCCAGCACCCGCCTGCTGCCGGCCGGCAGCTCCTCCAGCACCGGATTGACGACGTGGCCGATGTGGCGCACGCCCTCGTCGTCCGGGCAGTCGTAGACGAAGACCTTGAGGTCCACGCCGATCTGGTTGGCGGCCAGGCCCACGCCCTCAGCCGCGTACATCGACTGGAACATGTCGTCGATCAACGCCGACAGCTCGCCGTCGAAGGCCGTGACGGTCTTGACCTCCCGGTGCAGCACCGGGTTGCCGTACACGGTGATCGGACGCGCGGTGCCCTTCGAGAGGTCCGGCTCCTCACCGACCACCTTCACCGGCTGGGCCTCGCCCTGGGCCGGCTCGTGGTCGTGGTCGTGGTCGTGCTGGTGGTCGTGCTGCTCCGCCATCGCTGCTTGTCTTCCGCTTCCCTGGGTGTCTGGCCTACCGATCAAGGGTAAGCCGCCCGCTCAGCAGACCTCTTCGAGATCCCGATATGCCCGGGTCCCCGGGGCCGCCGCCACCCAGCGGTCCAGCAGCGTCCGCACCAGGACCGCCGGAGCCGCGATCCCGCACTCCCGCTCCACCAGCCAGGACATCCCGCCCGCGCCCTGGCTCAGGTGGCTCAGGTGCCCCGGGTGGGCCGCGTCCCCGTCGTCGTGCGGGTCGTGGTGCGCGGTGTGCCCGTCGTCGGACGCCATCCGGCTCTCCGAACACGCCCGGCAGAGCAGCCGCACCGACGACGTCCAGTCCTCCGCCGCGTACCCCGCGTCCGCGACCAGCCGCTCCAGGGCGTCCCGGTCACCCGCCGTGGCGGCCTGCAGCAGCACCACGTAGGTCGGCACCGGGGAGGGCGCCCACAGCTCGATCTCGTCGAACACCGGGTACGCCACCCCGTCGGTCACCCGCTCACCGTGCGGGGCGCCGTCGTGCAGCACCACCTCGCCCCAGCGGCGACCCGAGGACGGCAGCGGGATGGACAGCACCTCGATCCGCGCGGGATCCAGCCGCCGCCCCCACACCACCTCGGACTCCCCGTCCGGCGACAGCCGCACCGGCGTCGTCCCCAGGTCCAGACTGACCGGGCCGTCCGACTGGGCCCCGGCCCCGCCCGGCAGCCGCAGCCCGTACGCCTGCCAGGCCCGCCGCGCCAGCGGCCAGTCCTGCAGGGCCGTCGCCGTGATCCCCAGGTTCCACCAGTCGGGGGCGCCCTGCTCCCGGTCCAGCAGCGCCACCGCCCGCAGCCCGGCGGCCCGCGCCTGCTCCCAGTCGCGCCGGAACTTGTGCAGCAGCGCGAGGTTGAACCACGAGTCCGACAGCCACGGCTCCAGATCGGCCGCCATCACCAGCAGGGCACCCGCGTCCTCGTACCGGCCGTCGCCGATCAGCGTGAAAGCCCGATCGGTCGTCTGCCGCCAGGTGGCGGACGGCCGGTGCCGTGCCCGGTGGAAGATCCTCACGTTCGTCCCTGCCGTCGTCGTCCGCTCAAGTCCCGTATCCGCTCCCGCGTCACGGGCCCGGTGCCCCGGGTCGGTGTTCCACGCTACGACCGCATCCAACCACGCCCGCCACCGCCCGCGCTCCCCACAAGCACGCTTCCACCCGCTCCCGACCCCCACCCCTACCCAGCCTGCCCGCCCCGACGCCCCGCCTCAACCCCAACCCCCCGGCACCCCGGCACCCCACCGGCGAGAGCGCCCCTTCCCACCCACCCCGTCCGCCGCCCCCGGCCCCCACCCTCCCGAGAGCCACCCCCCGAAAAGCCTTACCCCCGCCGGCAACTACCCCCGCACCCTCACCAACGCATCCACCACCCGCCCGTCGTAGACCCGGCCCCGCCCCAACCGCAGCACCTCCAGCACCTCCAGGCGCCCCACCGCCTCCCCCACCCCGCGCCCCCGCGCCGCCGTCAGCAGGTCGTCGTGCGCGTTCGCCACCCGGATGATCCGCGCCGCGAGCGGCACCGCCGGCTCGTCCGCGTCCGGCCGCCCGTGCCAGGGGTCCGCCAGCCGGGCGACCTGTTCGGCCACCTGCCGCGGTACCCCCGTCCGCCGGATCACCTCGCTGCCCAGCCGGGCGATCCGCTGCTGCTCCTCCTCCGGGAGCAGCGCCGTCGCCCCGTCCGGCACCGGTTCGACCAGCGACAGCTGCCCGACGTCGTGCATCAGCGCCGCGTACTCCAGCAGGGCGAGCTCGCGGGTGCTCAGCCCCAGCTCGCGCCCGACCGCGCACGCCGTGTCGGCGACCCGGCGGGCGTGGCCGCGCGGGGTGTAGCCGGCCACCTCGGTGGCCTTGGCCAGGCTGGCGATGGTCTGCCCGGTGGTGGCCCGGACGGCGGCCGCCCGCCGGAACGACACCTGCGCCAGCAGCAGCGGCGCGCAGAACAGCGGCAGCGCCCAGAGCCCGACCTCACCCGCCGCCAGGCTGACCAGCATCCCGGTGGCGGCGATCGCCGAGCCGATCCCGAACAGCGACCGCAGCTCGTCCTCCAGCGCGGCCGGGAACCGCAGCCCGCTCCGGGCCCGCCGCAGTACCGCCGCCAGGGTGGCGTCGCACAGGGCGGCCAGCGCGGCCACCACCGTGAGGAACACCCCGTACGCGGGGCCGTCGGCCGAGAACCGGTCCACCACTCCGCTGGTGTAGAGCGGCTGGAAGATCGCCGCCGCGAACCCCGCCCCGAGCAGCCGCCGGGCGGCGCCGTCGAGCCGGGCCCGGTCCCGCCACGGCGCCCGGCAACGGCGTCGGACGCCCCGGGGCAGCGCCACCGCCGGCAGCAGGGCGAGCAGCAGGCCCGCGCCGGTCACCGCGACCGCCTGGAGCACGCCGTGCGCGGTGGGCAGCCCGCGCAACGGCCCCAGCAGCGCGTACGCCAGCGCGCCGGCGGCGCCGATCGGTGCCTGCTCGCGATCGCCCGGAAGAGTGATCCGGACGCACTCACCGAGCGCGATCAGCACGGTGAAGGCCAGGGCCACCCCGGGCTCGGCCATCCCGCGGACGGCCACCGCGCCGAACGCGAACGCCAGCAGGACGACGGCCCCGGCGTGCACCGCGGCCACCCCGCCCACCGGCGGGCCGCCGCTCACGACGGTCCGGCCGTCGGCACGGTGCCGCCCTGGGCGGGTACCCGGCGCGGTCCCGACCGCACCGGTTCGGGCACGCCGAGCGGGATGTCGGGCACCGCCCGGATGCAGTCGTCGGACGGCGGCAGCACCGGCTGCCAGTCGTGCACGGCGAGCGCCTCGACCAGCGCCCGGACCATCACCGGGTCGAACTGGCTGCCCGAGCAGCGTTCCAGCTCCGCCACCGCCTCCGTGACCGGCCGCCCGCGCCGGTAGGACCGGGTGGAGGTCATCGAGTCGAAGGCGTCGGCGACCGAGATGATCCGCGCGAACTCCGGGATCTGCTCACCCGCCAGCCCGCTCGGGTAGCCCCGGCCGTCCATCCGCTCGTGGTGGTGCAGGATCGCGGCGTGCGCCTCACCCAGGAAGGCGATCTCCCGCACCAGCTCGTACCCGTGCACCGGGTGCACCTCGACGGCCCGCCGCTCGGCCGCGTCCAGGGGACCGTTTCTGCGGAGCAGTTCGGTGGCGACACCGAGCTTGCCGACGTCGTGCAGGATGCCCGCGAACCGCAGGGTGCGCAGCCGCTCGGCCTCCATGCCCAGCTGACCGGCGATCAGGACCGCCGCCTTGCCGACCCGTTCGCTGTGCCCGCGGGTGTAGGCGTCCTTGATCTCGACGGCCTGGACCAGCGCCTGGACGGTGGCCTGATGGGCGTCCCGCTCGCGGTGGCCCTGGGCGAAGACCCAGGCCGAGATGGAGAGCGGCAGCAGTGCCAGCAGCGCCGCGAAGGCGCCGTACGGGCCCTGCCAGAGCACCGCGACCATCAGGCCGCCGGCCGCGTGCACCAGCACCGGCAGGCCGAGCGCGGCGGCCGGGCCGCGGAGCAGGACGGTCGCCCGCCGCCCCTCGGCCAGCACCAGCATGCCGCCCACCAGCACCCCGTTGGCCAGGCAGAACGCGGCCAGGGCGGCGAACCCGGGCAGCAGGGCGGCCGGGAAGCGGGAGCCGAGCAGCAGCTGCGGTCCCGCGAGCAGGTGGAAGACCGCCGAGGCGGCGAAGGCGGAGAGGGCGAGTTGCGCGCCGTTCCACACCTGCCGCCGACGGCACTCCGGCTGGGTGTCGCCCAGCAGGGCGATCGGCACCGCGACCAGCGCGGCGGCGGCCGGTGCCAGCATCAGCACCCCGGCGAACAGCACCGGGAAGAAGGCGTTGGCCAGCGGCCGGGCCGGCGGCCGGGCGGGGAGCGGCGGTCGGCGCAGCAGGGCGCGGAGCAACCGTCGGCAGGGTGTGGGCTGCCCCTGCGCGAGCGACTCCCAACAGCCGTGCAGGAAGGCCAGCAGACCGACCTTGGGCCAGTCCACGGGGGCGCCGAGCCAGCGCGGCACGCCTGCCGGGGTCGGTACGGGCAGCAGTGGCAGCAGGCAGCAGAACGCCGCCACCGGAACGGCCACGAGGTAGCACACCGCACCCCTGGGCAGGTCCGTGTCTCCACTGTCGGTAGCGATCTCGACCTCCCCGCCGTCCTGGCCCGCTCCGCGCTCAGCCCGCCGGGCTACCGACGGTGAGTGTCCGTCAGGAGGATAGGCCGCTGCCCCCGCGTGGGGACGCATGATCGCGGAATGCCGCAGTTGGCGCACCACCAACTCACTCGAACGAGTGACGGCGCACGCAAGCAGAAAGGGAGCGACCCCCGGAGCACACGCTCCGGGGGTCGCCGAGTCCTCAGGTGGCCGGCCCGCCGTGGGAGGGCGGCCCGCTCACTCCGCCGGTGCGCCCGCCTCGACCGGCGTACCCGGCCTGGCCACCGACTCGGCGGAGGCCTTCGCCGACGGCCGGCCCTGGTCGGAGACCTCGCCGTGCGCCTCGACCGTGGCGTCGACGGCGACCACCACCGCCTCGCCGGAGCGCTGCCCGGCCCGGATCGAGTCGATCCTGGCCAGCACCTTGCCCCGCAGGTCGGCCGGGGTGTCGTCACACCCGCAGCACCGCTTGATCAACGCCTTGATGGCCTGCTCCAGGCCGTACTTCTCCAGGCACGGCGAGCACTCCTCGAAGTGCACCCGCAACTTGGCGTAGTCGCCCTCGGCCATCTCGTTGTCGAGGAATTCGTAGAGGTGGTCGAGGACCTCGCCACACTCGGTGTCGTGCGGATCGCCGCAGCTCATGAGCCCGAGCCCTTCGCTTCCTGCCCTGCCCCGCTGCCGGCCGGGACCAGCCCGCGCTCACGGGCGTAGTCCTCCAGCATGCCGCGCAGCTGACGGCGGCCACGGTGCAGTCGGGACATCACCGTACCGATGGGAGTACCCATGATGTCCGCGATCTCCTTGTACGCAAAGCCCTCTACGTCCGCGAGATACACGGCGATTCGGAATTCCTCCGGGATGGCCTGGAGGGCGTCCTTCACGTCGCTGTCCGGGAGGTGGTCGAGCGCCTGGGTCTCGGCCGAGCGCAGACCGGTCGACATGTGCGACTCGGCCCGGGCCAGCTGCCAGTCCTCGATCTCCTCGGCCGCGGTCCGCTGGGGCTCCCGCTGCTTCTTGCGGTACGAGTTGATGAACGTGTTGGTGAGGATGCGGTACAGCCAGGCCTTGAGGTTGGTGCCCTCGCGGAACTGGTGGAAGGACGCGTACGCCTTGGCGAACGCCTCCTGGAGCAGGTCCTCCGCGTCGGCCGGGTTGCGGGTCATCCGCAGCGCGGCCGAGTACATCGGATCCAGGTAGCCCAGGGCGTCGCGCTCGAAGCGCTCCCGCCGGGCCTCCTCGCTCTCCTGCGCGGACACGCGGAAGGTGTCCTCACCGATCGCCTCGGCCAGCTCCTCACCGGTGAGCGCCTCACCCGCAGGCAGGCTCTCCTCCGGGCCCCGGCCCGGCTCGGCCTCGTGCTCGGTCCCGACGACCGGACCCACCTCCTCGGCATGGCTGCCCACCACGGGCGGCCCCGAAATGGAGGATATCGGGCTGACGGGCTTCTCGCCCGCGACAAGCCAGTCCGACCAAGAGGGGGCGAATGCCGTGGCGGCCTCGCGCTCCTCAGGCCGCTCGGGGCACGCGATCGAACCCATCTGTGCTGCCTTCCACCCGGGACTCAAGCTGACGAGCATGTCAACCATGCCGACGGCGCCCGCATTCCCGGCCCCCGGCAGGTATTCACTCGCACGGGTGAGCGGGGCCGCGACAGCCCGTTCCCGGGCCGGTCAGAGCAGGCCGAGCAGCCAGTCGCCGACCGCCCCGGTGATCAGCTCCAGCACCTCGTCCTGTCCCATCGGCGCCCGCTTGGGCACCTCGAAGCCGTGGCTGCCGTACGGCACCGACACCAGCTCGTGCCCGGCCGGCAGCGCGGGGAACTGCTCCGGCCCGCCGAACGGGTCCGCCACGCTCTGCACCACCAGCGTCGGCAGCCCCGACTCCAGCAGCTCCTCGGCCCGGCTCTTCTCCGGCTTGCCCGGCGGGTGCAGCGGGAAGGCCAGCGCCACCACCCCGACCGCCCCGGTGGCGGCCCCCGTCCGGCAGGCCACCCGGGCCCCGGCGCTGCGCCCGCCGACCACCAGCGGCACCCCCTGCCCGGCGAGCCGCTCGGCGACCGGCGTCCACCCGGTGTCCAGCGTCCTGGGCGCCGGCCCCAGCCGCTTCCCGGCCACCCGCCAGGGCTGCTCGACCAGCGCCACCGTGATCCCCCGCGCCGGCAGCGCGCCGGCCAGTGCCACCAGGTCGCGGGCCCCGGTCCCGCCGCCGGCGCCGTGACCGAGCGCCAGCACCGCCTTCGGGGCGGCCGCCCGGTGGTAACTGATCCGGGCGTCCCCGGCGGGCGTGGGGACGAGTTCCTGCGTCACGGCGTGGGCTCCAGTACTCGGAAGGGCGGTGCTCAGAAGAGGGTCGTCTCGTGCTCGACCTCGACCCACGGCCGGGTCAGCTCCGGACCGTTGTTGCGGATGCTGCCGACGGCCGGCGAGACGGGCGTGGCCAGCAGCGCGCCGGGCGGCGGGGGGACGAGCAGCCGGCGTATCCCGTCCGGGTCGTCCAGGCCCGGGTCCAGCCAGTCGTCGAAGGACTCCCGGTCCAGGAAGAGCGGCATCCGCTCGTGGATCGGGGCGAGCAGCTCCTCCGCCTCCGTGGTGACGACGGTGAAGGTCACCAGCCAGGCGTCCGGATGGTCGGCGGGCACCGCCCGGTTGCGCCAGAACTCGTACAGCCCGGCCAGCGCCAGCGGGGCGCCGTCCACCCGGGAGACGAAGAACGGCTTCTTCCGGGGCTTGCCGCGCTCGCCCGGCAGGGTCTGCCACTCGAAGTAGCCGTCGACCGGCAGGATGCACCGCCGGGAGGCGAAGGCCTGCCGGTACGACGGCTTCTCGTGCACCGTGTCCGAGCGGGCATTGATCATCTTCACCGCGGTCTCGGGGGACTTCGCCCACTGCGGCACCAGACCCCAGCGCAGCACCCGCAGCTGCCGGACCGGCGCGGGCTCCCCCTTGCGCTGTCGCTCCAGCACCACGAAGGCGCGCTCGGTCGGTGCGACGTTCCAACTGGGGGCCAGCGTCTCGGCCGGGTCCCACTGCTGGACGCCGAAGAGCTCGACGATGTCCTCGGGCTGGCTGCTGGAGGCGAAGCGACCGCACATGCCGTCAGCTTGCCACGACCGCCGCTCTCAGCACTTCCTCATCCCGAAGTGCGAACCACCGCCTCCCGCCCGCTCGTCCCCGCATGGGAGGCTGCCACCCCGGACGGGGCCGACACGGGCACCGCGGGCAGGGCCGGACGGAAGCGGGGAGCAGGCATGGACGCACAGAGCATCGGCGAGGTGTGGGACCGCGTGACCGGCACCCAGCCCGCCCCTCCCGGCTGGCTCACCCTGGCCACCGGCGCCGTCGCGCTGCTCGTGGTGGCCGCCCGCCCCCTCTGGCGGTTCGCCCGCAACGCCGTCACCATCGCCCACGAGGGCGGCCACGGCCTGGCCGCCCGCGTCACCGGCCGCAAGCTCGCGGGCATCCGGCTGCACTCGGACACCTCCGGGGTCACCCTCTCCTACGGCCGCCCCACCGGTCCGGGCATGGTGCTCACCGCCGCCGCCGGGTACACCGCCCCGGCCCTGCTCGGCCTCGGCTCCGCCGCACTGCTCGCGGCCGACCGGATCACCCTGCTGCTCTGGCTGGCGATCGCCCTGCTGCTGGCACTGCTGGTCCGGATCCGCAACGCCTTCGGCCTCCTCACCGTCCTGCTCGCCGGCGCCGCCTTCTTCCTGGTCTCCTGGTTCGGCAGCACCGACGTCCAGGCCGGCTTCGCCTGCCTCGGCAGCTGGTTCCTGCTGTTCGGTGCCGTCCGCCCGGTCCTGGAGCTGCAGCACCAGCGCCGGCGCGGCCAGGCCCGGGACTCCGACGCCGACCAGCTGGCCAGGCTCACCGGCGTTCCCGGCCTGGCCTGGGTCGCCCTCTTCCTGATCACCACACTGGCCTGTCTGGCCCTCGGCGCCGGCTGGCTGCTGCCCGCCCGATGACCCACCGGGCCGGTCCAGCGGGCCACCGCCCCGGCGCCTGAAGCCCCACCCGCCCGCCTTGAGCCCGGGCCCCGCGCCGAACCCGCCCCGAGCCGAAGGGCCCGTCCCGCCCGTCTTGAGCCCGGGCCCCGCGCCGAACCCGCCCCGAGCCGAAGGGCCGCGCCGGTGCCGAAAGGGAGAAGGGACGGAGCGACGAAGGAGCGACGGAGCGCCGACCGTCGGCACCGGGTCGAGCGGCCCGGAGGCGAGCGGGCGAAGAAACAGCCCGGCGGCGGGCGGGCGATCAACCGCGCGGACTGTTCCCGTACGGCCCCTAAACTTGCCCCATGACCGAGACCCTGTGGCCCGCCCCCGTCGCGACCACCCCCGTTGACGCCACTGTCACCATCCCCGGCTCCAAGTCGGTCACCAACCGGGCTCTGGTGCTGGCCGCCCTCTCCACCGAACCCGGCTGGGTCCGGCGCCCGCTGCGCAGCCGCGACTCCCAGCTGATGGCCGACGGCCTGCGCGCGCTCGGCGTCGGCATCGAGGAGCAGGTCAACAACGACTCCGGTGGCGTCGGCGGCGGCGAGGCCTGGCGGGTCATCCCCGCGCCCGCGCTGCGCGGCCCGGCCTCCGTCGACGTCGGCAACGCCGGCACGGTCATGCGCTTCCTCCCCCCGCTCGCCGTCCTGGCCGACGGCCCGGTGCACTTCGACGGCGACCCGCGCAGCTACGAGCGCCCCCAGCACGGCGTGATCAACGCCCTGCGCGCGCTCGGCGCCCGGATCGACGACGGCGGCCGCGGTGCCTTCCCGCTCACCGTGCACGGCACCGGCGCGCTGGACGGCGGTGTGGTGGAGCTGGACGCCTCCTCCTCCTCGCAGTTCGTCTCCGCCCTGCTGCTCTCCGGCGCCCGGTACAACCAGGGCGTCGAGGTCCGCCACGTCGGCGGGCCGGTCCCCTCCCTGCCGCACATCCGGATGACGGTCGAGATGCTGCGCCTCGCCGGCGCCCAGGTGGACGCCCCGGAGGACGGCGGCGAGAAGGACGTCTGGCGGGTCACGCCGGGCGCGCTGCTCGGCCGCGACATGGTGGTCGAGCCGGACCTCTCCAACGCGGCGCCGTTCTTCGCCGCCGCCCTGGTCACCGGCGGCCGGGTGACCGTCCGTGACTGGCCGAAGCACACCACCCAGCCCGGCGACCAGCTGCGCGACATCTACACGCAGATGGGCGGCGTCTGCGAGTTCACCGACGAGGGCCTGCAGTTCACCGGCACCGGCCGGATCCACGGCATCGAGGCGGACCTGCACGACGTCGGCGAGCTGACCCCGGTGATCGCCGCCGTCGCCGCCCTCGCCGACTCCGAGTCCCACCTGTACGGCATCGCGCACCTGCGGATGCACGAGACGGACCGGCTGGCCGCGCTGGCCAAGGAGATCAACGACCTCGGCGGCGAGGTCACCGAGACCGAGGACGGCCTGCGGATCCGCCCGCGCAAGCTGCACGGCGGCATCTTCCACACCTACGAGGACCACCGCCTGGCCACCGCCGCAGCGGTGATCGGCCTGGCCGTCGACGGCGTCCAGGTGGAGAACGTGGCCACCACCGCCAAGACGCTGCCGGACTTCCCGAAGATGTGGGACGAGTTGCTCGGCGGGGCAGTGGTGGGCGGCTGAGCGGGAGACTGGGCACATGCGCCGCTACGGCAAGGACGCCGACGAGGACGACATCCGCAACCGCCCCGCGCGCCGGGGATCCCGGCCGCGGACCAGGATCCGGCCCAAGCACGAGGACGCGGCCGAGGCGATGGTGCTCACCGTCGACCGCGGCCGGCTGACCTGCCTGCTGGACGCCGGGACGAAGCAGGAACGCGAGATCGTCGCCATGAAGGCCCGTGAGCTGGGCCGCAAGGGCGTCGTCGTCGGGGACATCGTCAACATCGTCGGCGACCTCTCGGGGGACGCCGACACCCTCGCCCGGATCGTCCGGGTCGAGGAGCGCACCTCGGTGCTGCGCCGGACCGCGGACGACGACGACCCGTTCGAGCGGATCGTCGTCGCCAACGCCCACCAGCTGGCCATCGTCACCGCGCTGGCCGACCCCGAGCCCCGGCCCCGGCTGATCGACCGCTGCCTGGTGGCCGCGTACGACGCCGGGATGGAGCCGCTGCTGGTGCTCACCAAGTCCGACCTGGCCCCGGCCGAGCCGCTGCTGGAGGCCTACGCGCCGCTCGGCATCAACTACGTGGTGACCCGCCGGGACGAGCTGGCCACCGAGGGCGCCGAGGCCGTCCGGGCGCACCTGCGCGGCCGCTCGACGGTGTTCATCGGACACTCCGGCGTCGGAAAGACCACCCTGGTCAACGCCCTCGTCCCGCTGCACCAGCGGACCACCGGGGTGGTCAACGCGGTGACCGGCCGCGGCCGGCACACCACCGTCTCGGCGCTGGCGCTGCGACTGCCGCCGCCACCGGGCGCCAAGCCGGGCTCGAAGAAGGCGCTCGACCCGGGCTGGGTGATCGACACCCCGGGCTTCCGCTCCTTCGGCCTCTCGCACATCGACCCGTCCCGGGTCATCCACGCCTTCCCCGACCTGGAGCCCGGTACCGCCGACTGCCCGCGCGCGTGCAGCCACGACGAGCCGGACTGCGCGCTGGACGCCTGGGTCGCGGACGGCCACGCGGAGCAGGCCCGGCTGTACTCGCTGCGCCGTCTGCTGGCGAGCAAGGAGACCCGCGAGGGCGACTGACGTCGCGGCCCCGGCCGTTTTCGCGCGTTCGAGGTGTCGGAGCGGGCCAGCCTGGTGATCATAGGAAAGTCGGGCCGGATCACGGCCCGGCCCGTCGATCGACAGGGAGAGCACGCGATGGCATGGGCCCTGGTGATCCTGGCCGGCCTCCTGGAGACCGGCTTCGCGATCAACCTCAAGCTCAGTGAAGGCTTCACCAAGCTCTGGCCCACCATCAGCTTCTGCGTCTTCGCCCTCAGCAGCTTCGGCCTGCTCACCCTCTCGCTGAAGAGCCTGCCGGTCGGTCCGGCCTACGCGGTCTGGACCGGCATCGGCGCGGCCGGCACCGCGATCTACGGCATGCTCTTCCTGGACGAGACCAGCTCGGTGCTCAAGCTGGTCTCGATCTCGCTGGTGATCGCCGGTGTGATCGGGCTCCAACTGAGCGGCTCGGCGCACTGATTTGTCGCCCGCTCGCCTCCGGGCCGCTTGATCCGGCGCCGACGGTCGGCGCTCCAACGCCCCTCTCCCCCAGCCTTCGGCCGGGGGGACCCCCATCTCGGGGCGTCCTCGCTTCTCCCTTTCGGCACCGGCGCGGCCCTTCGGCTCGGGGCGGGTTCGGCGCGGAGCGGAGCTCAAGACGGGCGGGGCGGGGTTCCGGCTCGGGATGGCCCTTCGGCTCGGGGCTTCGAGGGGGGCTGCACGGGGGACGGACGTGCGGCGTCCGCTCCGCGAGCCCGACTGTCCCGATCGGGTGGGGCTCGCTAGGGTTTCGACCATGGCCGATTACCACGACGATCTCCGACTCGCCCACGTCCTCGCCGACTCGGCCGACTCGGTCACCCTGGAGCGCTTCCGCGCCCTCGACCTGAAGGTCGAGACCAAGCCCGACCTCACCCCCGTCAGCGACGCCGACAAGGCCGCCGAGGAGCTGGTGCGCAGCGTGCTCCAGCGCGCCCGGCCGCGCGACGCGGTGCTCGGCGAGGAGTTCGGCCTGCAGGGCACCGGCCCGCGCCGCTGGGTGATCGACCCGATCGACGGCACCAAGAACTACATCCGCGGCGTACCGGTCTGGGCCACCCTGATCGCGCTGCTGGAGGACGGCCCGGACGGCGTGGAGCGCCCGGTGGTCGGCATCGTCTCCGCCCCCGCGCTGAACCGCCGCTGGTGGGCGGCCAAGGACCTCGGCGCCTTCGCCGGCCGCAGCCTGACCAAGGCCGCTCGGATCCACGTCTCCGGCGTCTCCCGGCTGGAGGACGCCTCGTTCTCCTACTCCTCGCTCTCCGGCTGGGAGGAGCGCGGCCGGCTCGACCCGTTCCTGGACCTCACCCGGGCCTGCTGGCGCACCCGCGCCTACGGGGACTTCTGGTCCTACATGATGGTCGCCGAGGGCGCGGTGGACATCGCCGCCGAACCCGAGCTGTCGCTCTGGGACATGGCCGCGAACTGCATCATCGTCGAGGAGGCCGGCGGCCGGTTCACCGGCCTGGACGGCGTCCCCGGCCCGGGCGGCGCCGACGCCGTGGCCAGCAACGGCCTGCTGCACGCGGAAGCCCTGCGCCGCCTCAGCGTCTGACCCCGGCAACATCGGCCCCGCGCCGAACCCCCGCCCCGCCCGCATTGAGCTCCACCCCGCGCCGAACCCGCCCCGAGCCGAAGGGCCGCGCCGGTGCCGAAAGGGAGAAGGGACGGAGCGACGCTGGGGGCACCCCCGGCCGGAGGCTGGGGGAGAGCGAGGGAGCGCCGACTGTCGGCGCCGGGTCAAGCGGCCCGGAGGCGAGCGGGCGACAACACAGCGGGCCCGGCGACCGGTTGGGCCGTCGCCGGGCCCGCGGGGCAACGGGGTGCCGCT
>NZ_JBHVWC010000025.1:76656-119615 GCF_042882445.1 Kitasatospora sp. NPDC058218
CTCTATTTCCACTCGGTCTGTGCGCCGCGTGTGATCTTTTTTTTTAACCCGACCGGGCGGGCGGGCCACCAACCCCGGCGGCCCCCGCACCGGTTGCCCGCGCCCCCGCCCCCGCGGCTCATCGGGGTGCCGCTACTTCTGCTTGCGCAGCTCCCGGACCGCCGTCTCCAGCCGGCGGCCGTAGTCGGCGTCGGCCTGGCGGAAGTTCTCGATCGCCCGCTCGACGATGTCCTCGCGGTCGGCCGAGACCTTGGCTATGAAGCCGGCCAGGTTGGCGACCAGCCGCTGCTTCTCGTCCTCGCCCATCAGCCGGTACAGGTTGCCCGCCTGCACGAAGTCGTCGTCCTCGGCGTGCGAGGGCGCCTCGTGGGTGCCGGTGGCACCGGTGACCGCGGTGGCGGCCCAGAGCGGACGGCCGGTCTCCACCGGGCCGCCGAAGCTGTTGGGCTCGTAGTTCTTGCGGCGGCCGTGGCGGCCGTCGTAGAGGTAGCCGTCCCGGCTGTTGGTGCGCGCCTCGGTGGCGTGCGGGCGGTTCACCGGCAGGTGGTCGGCGTTGACGCCGACGCGGTAGCGGTGGGCGTCCGCGTAGGCGAACAGGCGGCCCTGGAGCATCTTGTCCGGGGACGGGCCGATGCCGGGCACGAAGTGCGACGGCGAGAAGATCGACTGCTCGACCTCGGCGAAGACGTTGTCGGGGTTGCGGTTGAGCTCCAGCTTGCCGAACTCGACCAGCGGGTAGTCGGCGTGCGGCCAGACCTTGGTCAGGTCGAAGGGGTTGAAGCGGTACCGGGCCGCGTCGGCCGCCGGCATGATCTGGACGCTGACCGTCCAGCTCGGGAACTCGCCGCGCTCGATGGACTCGCGCAGGTCGCGCTGGTGGCTGTCCGGGTCCTCGCCCGCGCGGAGGGCCGCCTCCTGCGCCGTCAGGTTCTTGATGCCCTGGTCGGTCTTGAAGTGGTACTTGACCCAGAAGTACTCGCCGGCCTCGTTCTGCCACTGGTAGGTGTGCGAGCCGAAGCCGTCGAGGTGGCGGTAGCTGGCCGGGATGCCGCGGTCCCCGAAGAGCCAGGTCACCTGGTGGGTCGCCTCGGGCGACAGTCCCCAGAAGTCCCAGACGTTGTCCGCCTCCTGGGAGCCGGTGTACGGGTCCCGCTTCTGGGTGTGGATGAAGTCCGGGAACTTGGTGGCGTCCTTGATGAAGAACACCGGGGTGTTGTTGCCGACGAGGTCGTAGTTGCCGTCCTCGGTGTAGAACTTCAGCGCGAAGCCGCGCGGGTCGCGGACGGCGTCGGCGGAGCCGAGGTTGCCGGCCACGGTGGAGAACCGCAGGAAGGTCTCGGTCTGCTTGCCCACCTCGGCGAGGAAGCGCGCCCGGGTGTAGGCGGTGACGTCGGCGGTCACCGTGAAGGTGCCGTACGCCGCCGCGCCGCGGGCGTGCACCACGCGCTCCGGGATGCGCTCGCGGTTGAAGTGCGCCAGCTTCTCGAACAGTTGCTGGTCCTGGATCAGCGCCGGGCCGCCGATGCCGGCGGTCTCGGTGTTCTGGTTGTCGGCGACGGGGGCACCCGCCTCCGTGGTGAGGATGGGGCGCAGTTCGTCCTGGGTGGTCATGGGGGTGCCTCCGCGTGATCCGGTCGTGACAACAACTCGATCCTAACTTGGACTTTGTCTAAGTCAACACTGGAACCAAAGTCGGAGCTTCACTTATCCTGTACGCATGAGTGACCTGCTGGAACGACTTCGCGGACGTGGGTGGCGGCTGACCTCTCAGCGCCGGGTCGTGGCCGAGGTCCTCGACGGCGAGCACGTCCACCTCACGGCGGACGAGGTGCACGCCCGCGCCGTGGAGCGCCTGCCCGAGATCAGCCGCGCGACGGTCTACAACACGCTCGGCGAGCTGGTCTGCCTCGGCGAGGTGCTGGAGGTCGCCACCGACGGCCGGGCCAAGCGGTACGACCCCAACGCGCACCGGCCCCACCAGCACCTGGTCTGCTCGGGCTGCGGCGCCATCCGCGACGTCCATCCGCAGGGCGACCCCCTGGCCGGCCTGCCCCGCAGCGAGCGGTTCGGCTTCACCGTCTCCGGCGCCGAGATCACCTACCGGGGCCTCTGCCCGGGCTGTACGAACGGCCCGTGAGCGAGCGCTACGCGCTCAACTCCGCGTGCAGCGCGCCCAGCAGACGGCCGGCCCGCTCCGCGACCTCGGCCGGGCCGTAGTCGGCGGCCCGCCGGCACCAGTTCTCCGCCTGCACCGGCTCCCCGCGGCGCAGCGCCAGCAGGGCCAGGCGCAGCGCCGCCCGGCCGTGCCCGGCGTCGGCGGCCCGGGTGTACCAGAGCATCGCCTCGGCCTCGCAGTCCTGCCGGGCCAGCAGCAGGCCCAGGTTGAAGGCCGCGCTGCGGCTGCCCGCCCCGGCCGCCCGTCGGTACCAGCTCTCCGCGATCTCCAACGCCCCGCGGTCGGCGGCCCGCACGCCCATCCGCACCTGCGCCCGCCGGTGGCCGGCGTCGGCCGCGACCGCGTACCAGTGCTCGGCCTCGGCGTCCGCGTCACCGCGCCGGTCGAGCACCGAGGCCAGCCGGAACGCGCCCTCGGCCGAGCCGCCGGCCGCCGCCTGCCGGTAGCGCTCCAGCGCGCCGGCCAGGTTGCCGCGCTGCTCCTGGACCACCGCCAGCTGGAGGGCCGCCTCGCCGTGGCCCTCGGCGGCGGCGCGCGCGTACCACTCCTGCGCCTGCCGGTGGTCCCCGCGCCCGGCGTGCAGGACGCCCAGGTTGAAGGCGCCGTCCACGCTGCCGGCCTCGGCGGCCTTGGAGAACCACGGCTCGGCGCCCGACTCGTCACCGCGCTGGAGCAGCACCACGGCCAGCGCGTTGCACGCCTCCCGGTGCCCGGCGTACGCGGCGCGGCGGTACCACTGTTCGGCCTGCTGGTCGCGGCCCGCCCCGGCGCAGAGCAGCCCGAGGTTGAAGGCGCCGTTCTGATCGCCGGCGTCCAGCGCGCTGCGGTACCAGCGCTCGGCCTCGGCCGCCTCGCCGCGCGAGGCGTGCAGTGCGCCCAGGGCGTTGGCGGCGTTGCCGTCCCCGGCCTCGGCGGCCTCCTGCCACCACTCGGCGGCGGCGGTGAGGTCCCCGGAGTCGCGCAGCAGGAAGCCCAGCGCGCAGGCCGCCCGCGGCTCGCCGTTCTGCGCCGACTGCCGGTACCAGCGCGCGGCCTCGTCCAGCAGCGCGTGGTCGACGCGGGAGCGCTCCTCCAGCAGCACGCCGAGCCGCAGTGCGGCGCGGGCGTGGCTGCGGGCCGCGGCGGTGCGGTACCAGGTCTCGGCGGTCTCCTTGTCCCCCGCGGCCTCGCGCATCCGGGCCAGCCGGTAGGCGGCCTCGCGGTGCCCGGCGTCGGCGGAGACCTTGAACCAGCGCTCGGCACGGACGTCGCGCCGGTGCTCCATCAGGTCGCCCAGCGCGTAGGCGCCGAGCGGGTGGCCGTGGTCGGCGGCGAAGTGCAGCCAGTACTCGGCGGCCTCCTCCTCGCCCTGGTCCCGCAGTTGGAGCCCGAGCGCGTGCGCGGCGGGCGCGCTGCCGGCCACCGCGGCCTGGCGCCACCACTGGGCGGCCTCCGAGCGGTGGCCCTGCTGGTGCAGCAGCACGCCGAGGTTGTTGGCGGCCGCGCGCAGCCCTGCGGCGGCGGCCGAGCGCAGGTAGGACTCGGCGTCCTCCAGGTCTCCGCGGCGCAGCAGCAGGGTGCCGAGCCGGCTGGCGGCCTCCGGGTCCCCGTCGTCGGCGGCCTGGCGGTGCCGGGCCTCCAGGGCGGCCTGCTCGCGGGCGGCCAGCGCGGTCTCGAAGCTGGCGGAGTCGAACCCGGCCCGGCCGCGCCCCTCCTCGCCCTCCTCGTCCTCGGTGGCGGCACCGTACGGACCGATGGCGGCGGCGAACTGGCTGGCGGAGACGTGCACCAGGCTGTCGGGGCCGTAGCCGCCGGGCCGACGCTCGGTCAGCCCGCCGGTGCGCTGGGCGGGCAGGGCGCCGGGGTGGTTCTCGGAACTCTCGGCCCAGCCCTCGGTGTCCGCCTCGGTGGTCGCTGCGGACTTGGCTCCTGGCCCGTTCTTGCCGATCAGCCTCATGCCGACTCCCGCTCCCCCAGAGTGTCGCGGCATCCTCCCCCGGCCCGCGGCCGGACGGACCCGCTCCCGGCCTCCGACCGGAGGGGTCCCCACGGGGCGCGCCGGAACCGACGGCTGGTCAGCAGCCGCGCAGCGTCCCCCATGTGTCCCATCGTCGCATCACCCGCAACCCGCGTACACCTGCCCCGGCCGAATTCGGCGGCGCGGAACCGAAGCCGACGAAATTGCTTCGGCGCTTTGTCGATTTCCCGACACTCGGGCCCCACAAACCCCGATGCCGGCGTCGGTGGCGACGGTCGATAGTACCGGAGGGGCCCACACCTCCCCCGGAGGAAAACGCGAGAGGCCCGGAGGATGATCCTCCGGGCCTCTGTGCTACTGAGTAGCGGGGACAGGATTTGAACCTGCGACCTCTGGGTTATGAGCCCAGCGAGCTACCGAGCTGCTCCACCCCGCGTCGGTAGACAAACCATAGCACGGGCGCGGGGTGGAACATCAAATCGGTTCTCGCAGCTCAGGGGCTCGCCCCCGCCGAGGGGCTCGGCGGGGTGCCGGTCGTCGCCGTGGCCGACGGCGTGGCGGCGGGGGTGCCACCGGCCTTCTGCTGGGCCGACTGGGCCGCCTTGATCGCATCGCCGAGCGCCTTCTGGGCCTGGCCGTAGGCCGCCCAGTCCCCGCTCTTGAACGCGTTCTGGCTGTCGTTGTACGCCTTCTCGACGTCCGCCCAGGCCTTCTGCAGCTCCGGGGTGGTGGTACCGGTGCCCGGGGCGGGCGTGGGCGTACCGGGGGTGGGCGTCGGCGTGCTCGGGTTCGTCGGTGTCCCCGGGGAGGTCGGCACGGTCGGCGTGGTCGCCGGGGCGGCGCCCGCGAAGACCTTCTTCAGCGCCTCCTCCAAGGTGTTCTCGAAGGCCACGTTGTCGTTGCCGTAGACCGCGAGCACCTTCTGCAGCGTCGGGTACTTGGCACCGCGTCCGCGCACGTACACCGGCTCGACGTTGAGCAGGCCGCCGCCGACCGGCAGGGTCAGCAGGTTGCCGTACTCCAGCTCGGAGTCACCGCCGCTCTTCAGCAGGGTGATCTGCTGGGCCACTTCCTGGCGCGAGTTGAACTGCGACTGCACCAGGTTGGGGCCGAGCGTCTTGCTGTCGCCCGGCACCTTGAGCAGCCGGATCTTCCCGTAGTCCGGCCCGGGGTCGGCACTGACCGCCATGAAGGCCGCCAGGTTCTCCCGGCCGCTCGGCACGAAGGTGCTGGTGAGCGAGAAGCTGGCCGAGGTGACCACCGGGTCCGGCATCCGCACCGTCAGGTAGTACGGCGGCTGGGGCTGCTTGGTGTCGCTGGTCGGGTCGACCGGGATCTGCCAGATGTCGCTGCCGTTGAAGAACGAGTTGGCGTCCGTCACGTGGTACTGGCCGAGCAGGTCGCGCTGCACCTTGAACATGTCCTGCGGGTACCGCAGGTGCGGCATCAGCGTGCCCGGGATGTCGGCCTTGGCCTTGACGGTGTCCGGGAACGCCTTCATCCAGGTCTTCAGCACCGGGTCGTTCTCGTCCCACTGGTAGAGCGTCACCTCACCGGTGTACGCGTCCACGGTGGCCTTGACCGAGTTGCGGATGTAGTTGACCTGGTTGGCGGCGGTCAGCAGCTCACCGCGCTGGTTGGTCAGCGAGTCCTTGGTGGCCGTGCCCAGCGTCGTCTTGGACGAGAACGGGTAGCCGTCGGAGGTGGTGTAGCCGTCCAGAACCCAGACCACCCGGCCGGGCTGGCCGTCGGGACCGGGCTGCACGACCGGGTACGGGTCGGCGTCGATCGACAGCCAGGGGGCGACCTTCTCCACCCGCTCCTTGGGCGTCCGGTCGTAGATGACCTTGGCGCCGTCGGTGATCGCCCCCGCGTAGAGGATCTGCGGCTCGGCGAACTTCACCGCGTACGCGGCCCGGGTGATCGGGTTGTCCAGCGAGACGCCGCTGCCGCCGGTGTACTGGTACTGCTTGTTCTCACCGGAGTCGGTGGTGTAGTCGATCTCCTGGTTGGCACCGCCGACGATCGAGTACGTGCCGGTCTTCTCGCCGTAGTAGACGCGCTGCTGGTAGTCGCCCAGCGAACCGGTGGCCGGCAGGCCGGACTCGGTGAAGACCGGCTGCCCCTTGTCGTTGACCTGGTTGCCCTTGGCCACCACGGCGCCGTAGCCGTGGGTGTACTTGAAGTGGTCGTTGATCCAGTTGCGCTGCACCCCGTTGAGGTCCAGCTCACGCAGGCCGATCACGGTGTCCTGGGCGCCCTCGCCCTTGCCGTAGCGGTCCACGTCCAGCGTGGCCGGGAAGGCGTAGTACGAGCGCTGCTGCTCGATCGACTGGAAGGTCGGCGAGACGACGTTCGGGTCCAGCAGCCGGATGTCCGCGATGGTCTGCGCGTCCGGCTTGAGCGCCTCCGCGGTGGTCGAACCCTGCGGGGTGTACTGGGTGGTCTGGCTGTCCGCGATCCCGTACGCCTGCCGGGTCGCGTCGATGTTCTTCTGGATGTACGGCGTCTCCTTGGCCTGCTCGTTCGGCTTGACCTGGAACTGCTGCACGATCGCCGGGTACACCCCGCCGATCAGCACCGCCGACAGCACCATCAGCCCGAGGCCGATCAGGGCCGGCGCCCAGGTGCGGCGGATCGGGGTCAGGAAGAACAGCACCGCGCAGATGATCGCGACGAAGAACAGGATGGTCTTGGCCGGCAGGAACGCGTTGGCGTCCACGTAGCGCAGGCCGGTCCAGCCGGTGACGCTCTTGTACGAGCCGGTCTTCACCGCCAGCGCGTACCGGTCCAGCCAGTACGCCACCGCCTTAAGCAGCACGAACACGCCGAGCAGCACCGCGAGGTGGCCCTGCGCGCCGGCACTGGCCCGGCGGCCCGGGCCCTGCAGCCGCAGGCCCCCGTACAGGTAGTGCACCAGCACCGAGGCCAGCAGCGAGACGATCACCGCGCTGAACGCGAAGCCGAGCAGGAACTCGTAGAACGGCAGCTCGAAGGCGTAGAACGAGACGTCCATGCCGAACTGCTGGTCCTTGACGCCGAACGACGTCCCGTTGGTCCACAGCAGCCACGTCCGCCACTGGCCCGAGGCCGCGGCCCCGGCCACCAGGCCGATCACCAGCGAGATCCCGATCAGTGCCCAGCGCTTGAACGGCGCCAGGCCGGCCCGGTAGCGGTCCAGGCTCTGCTGCTCCACCGACATCGCCGACAGCGGCGGCCGGAGCCGGTGCGCGAGCCAGATGTTGGCGCCCACGACCAGTGCCATCAGCAGACCGAAGACGGCGAACAGGCCGACCTTCGTCCAGAGCTGGGTGGTGAACACCGAGGAGTAGTGGACCGACTTGAACCAGAGCCAGTCCGTCCAGAACCCGGCGAACATGACGAACAGCAGGAAGAGCACCGCGAGTACGCCCAGGGTCAGCAGGGCCACCCGCGCCCGCCGGGAGGGCGGGCCTACCCTGCGCCGGAATCCCGGCCCTGAGCGTTCCGGCATCTGGAATACCACGGGGCACCTCAGCTGTGTCGTCTGGAATCGATCGGTCGTCAGTGCAACTTAACCAGGCTTTAGCCGAGTTCCCACCGTTAGCAGACGGTTACTCCGACGTTCCCCGGCCGCAGCCGTCCGGCCGTCCGCCCACCGACGCGCCACCGGTCGGACACCGGCCGGGCGAACCCGTCGCCGCCCCGCCCGCCCCCGCCGCGCCCGCCCCCGCCGGACCGCGGGTGGCACCGCCGGGACCGCCCGCCGTGTGAGGATTGAGGCATGTCCGATGTCTCCCCTTCCCCCGACGACGTCTCCAAGCTCCCGGCCGCGACCCCGCTGACCCGGGCCGCGCTGGAGATCGACGAGTACGCCGCCACCCTCGGCTGGGACCTCCCGGCCCGGCTGTTCGCCCTGGTGGACAGCGCGATGCTGCGCAAGGCCGATCCCCGGATCGCCGAGCAGCTCGGCCTCTCCGACAACCCGGAGGCCGGCCTCACCCCGGTCGAGCAGGACGAACTGCCCGCCGGGATGGAGCTGGACAAGTTCCTCGCCACCATCGCCTGGCCCGACGCGGTGGCCGGCTGCGCCCTGGTGGTCGAGCGGCTGATGCTGCCGCCGGGCGCCGAGCAGTCCCGCCCGCGCAACGCCTCCGACGCCCAGCTCGCGGACTGGGTGGCCAACCACCCCAAGCGCGAGGAGGTGCGGATCACCGCCGCCGTGCTGCGCGACGGCAAGAAGGAGATCGCCCTGCGGCTGCGTTCCAAGGACGTCGCGCGCGAGGTGCTGACCGGTCCCGACCTCGTCCCGGGCCTGACCGAGGCGCTGCTCTCCACCTTCGCCTAGCCGTCCCGCGCCGCGGGCTCCGGGCGGTCCCGTCCGGGGCCCGCGGCGCGGATCGGCCGGTCGCCGGCTAGTTCGCGCAGGACGGCAGGGCGGCGGTCTGCCCGCTGCGGACCTGCTCCAGCGACTTCAGCGCGCCGTCCAGCGTCTCGGCCTTGATCAGGGTCAGCCCGGACGGGGTGTTCTTGCCGGCCTCCGCACAGTTGGCGGCCGGGGTGAAGAAGTACTCGGCGCCCGCGTCCCGGGCCGCGATCAGCTTCATCGATATCCCGCCGATCGGGCCGACCGAGCCGCTGTCGTCGATGGTGCCGGTGCCGGCGACGAACTTGCCGCCGGTGAGGTCCTCGGGCGTCAGCTTGTCGATGATGCCGAGCGAGAACATCAGGCCCGCGCTCGGACCGCCGACGTCCTGGAGGCCGATGTCGATCTGGAACGGGTAGGTGTGCCGGATCCCGGGCCGGATGCCGACCATCGCGGCGCCGGTGTCGGGGGACTTCACCGTCGGGACGGCGATATCGGTGCGGGCCGCCGCCGGATCGGCCTTGCCGGCGTCCTTGACCATCGGCACCACGGTGAAGACGGCCGTCTCGCCGGGCTGGTGCTTGGTGACGGCCTTGGCCACAGCGTCCGCGTCCGCGACCGGGGCGCCGTCGACCGCGACGATCCGGTCGCCGGCGTGCAGCTTGCCCTCCGCCGGAGCGCCGGCCGTGACCGACTGGACGATCAGCTCGTTGCCGACCGGGATGCCGAGCTGGTTCAGCGCCGCCGTCCGCGCGTGGTCCTCGGAGAGCGCGAACTCCTCGGCGTTCTGCCGCTTGGCGTCGGCGTCCGTCTGACCCTTCGGGTAGACGTTGTCGTGCGGTACCACCAGCACGTCGTCACGGAGCCACCCGACCACCGCGTTGACCAGGCTCGGCTCGTACTTGGCGCCGGTGACCTGGACGGTGGTCATGTTGAGGTGCCCGCTCACCGGGTACGACTCGTGGCCGGTGACGGTGATCACCGGCGTGCCCGTCTTCTCCTGCACCCCGAGCGTGTTGTACGTCGGCCCCGGGCTCATCTCGGTGTACGGCACCTTCATCAGCACCGACGCGCAGAGCAGCGCTATGAGCAGCAGGGTGGCGGCGAGCATCGTCGCAGAGCGGCGTGGCATGCCTCGACAGTACGGGACGCGACTGACGGTACGCCCGCCGGGCTACCGGCCGGGATCCTCGCCCGGGGCGGCGGTGGCGGTGGTGCGTTCCATCGCGGCCATGAAGCGCCGGTGCTCGGCGAGGGAGGCGGGGTCACCGGTGGCTCTCGGGGCCCGCTGGGCCCAGCCCGCCCACACGGCGGCGAACAGTGCGGCGACAACCGGAATGATCAACCAGGCGAGCGCAGCCATGTCAGTACTCCCAGCTCGTCGTGTCTATGAGCAGATTAACCACCCCGGCGGACAACGCGGGTGGCGCCGTCCGGGTTACGGCACGGCCGATCGGCTCACTGCCAGGGAGTATTCGGCGCAGCGGTCCGGACCCGTTCGGGTGAGGGTCCGGCGCGCCTGCGCGTCGACGGCGTCCGGGCGGGTCAGCAGCCGCCGGCGCCGACCCACTCCTCCTCGCCGTCGGAGAACACCTGGTGCTTCCAGATCGGCACCTCGTGCTTGAGGTCGTCGATCAGCCGGCGGGCGGCGGCGAACGCCTCGCCCCGGTGGGCGCAGGAGACGGCGACGATCACGGCCTTGTCGGTGATCTCCAGCCGGCCGACCCGGTGCACCGCGGCGAGCGCCCGGACCGGGAACTCGGCGACGATCTTCTCGGCGATCCGGCGCATCTCCTGCTCGGCCGAGGGGTGGCAGCTGTACTCCAGCGCGGCGACCGACTTGCCGCCGTCATGGTCCCGGACCGTCCCGACGAAGACGGTCGTACCACCGGCGGCGTCGTCGCCGACCGCCTCGTACACCTCGTCGAGCGAGAGCGGGGTGTCGCGGACGGCGAGCAGACGGATGGGGTCGAAGTTCTCGGACATGACCCCATGATTCCCCATCCCGGGCGTCTTCGGGCAAGAGGGTTCCGTATCACGATTGGAGAATTTCGCATCGCGAGAAATGGGCCCGGCGGCAAGCCGTCCGAAGCGGGCCCGGCCGGTCCGGCGGACGCCGCCGGCGCCCGTGGACGCCGAGGGCGGCGGGGCCCGCCGCCCTCGGCCGTCGAAGGGGTCAGAAGCGGCGCCGCTTGCGCGCGCGCCGGACCAGCGCGGCCGTACCGACCAGTGCCACCGTCGCCCCGGCCGCACCCAGACTGGTGGCGGCCTCCTTGCCGCCGAGGCGACGCCCGGCCACCGCGTGCTTCCCGGAGACCTGCGCCAGCAGCTCGGCCAGCACCTGCTCGTTGGTGTACGTCGGACGCCAGCCCGCCTCGTGCAGCCGGCTGCCGGAGACCACCCACGGGTACATCGTGTACGCGAGGTCCCCGGCCGGGGCCGGGGTCAGCCCGAGCCGGTGCAGCCGGGCGGCGGTGCCCAGCGCCAGCGAGGCCGGCAGCTCCATCCGCCGGATGCCCGACAGCCGCTCCACGTCCTCCTGCTCCAGCCAGCCGTCGCAGCCGACCGTGACCTCGCCCTCGACCAGCCCGAGCGCCGCGTACTCCAGCGCCGCCGCCAGGTCGTCCACGTGACAGAACTGCCAGCACGGCCGGGACCCGGCCACCACCAGCAGCCGGGGCGCCTCGAAGTGCCGGGTCAGCACGGTGTCGACGCCCGGCCCGACCACCACGGCCGGACGCAGCACGGTCACCTGCAGCCCGGGGTGGGCCCGCGGGGCCCGCCGGGCCAGCCGCTCGATCTCCAGCAGGTCCCCGACCAGCGAGGCCTCCTCGGTGGCCCGCAGCTCGGAGTCCTCGGCCAGCGGCACCTCGTTGTCGGCTAGCGCGCCGTAGACCATCGCGGAGGTGCAGAGCACCACCCGGTGCACCCCGGCCGCCGCCGCGGCGGTCAGCACGGTCTGCGCGCCGCGCACGTTGTAGGCGCTGCGGGCCCGCGGGTCGGACTCCATCCCGAGGTCCATCGCCAGGTGGACGACCACGTCCACACCGGCGAGCCGCTCGGCCACCGCCGGGTCGCGGACGTCCAGGACGCGCCACTGCACGCCCGGCACCTCACCCCGCCGGTCGTCCACGGCGAGGACCTTCTTCACCCCCGGCGAGGCGACGAGGCGGGCGGCGACACGCTCGCCGAGTACACCGGCGGCGCCGGTGACGGCCACGGTCAGTGGCCTTCCGCCGTAGGCTGGAGGCGGCGACGCCGTGATGTCCGGGGCGTCCTCTCCTCCGGTCAGCCCAGAGCGAACGTCCGAAGGCGGGGAACTCACCGGCCATCCTCCACGGTTAGCTTATGTGCGTACGTACGTGTGTCACGTACGTCCATCCTGCCCGAGGCGAAGGCCCGGCGGTGCACCCGGCGCGGGCCAGCCTCGCGGGAGCCGCCCCCGGCCGCGAGTTCCCCCACTCCGCCGACCGCCCCGGGCGGGCCGAAATTCCGCCACCACCCGCATGACGGCCGACCGGATCGAGGACCCCGTGAGCGACCTTCCCTTCGGATTCGGCGTTCCGCCAGAGGAGCCCGAGGACGGCAAGGCCAAGCCCGAGGACGGCAAGGGCCGCCCCGGCGACGAGCAGAAGAAGAAGGACCAGGGCGGCGAGGAGGGCAGCCCCCAGTCGTTCGGCTTCGGCGGGAACCCGTTCGGCGCGCTCTTCGGCATGGGGATGCCCGGTGCCCCCGGTGCCCCCGGCACCCCCGGCGGGCCGGGCGGCGGCGACAACCCCTTCGCCGCGATGTTCGGCGGTCTCAACCCCAACGACCTCGGCGCCGCCTTCCAGCAGCTCGGCCAGATGCTGTCGTTCGAGGGCGGCCCGGTGAACTGGGACCTCGCCAAGGACATCGCCCGCCAGACCGTCGTCGCCGAGCCCGTCGAGGGCAAGTCCAAGGACCGGTCGGTCGGCGCCTCCGAGCGCTCCGCCGTCGCCGAGGCCGTCCGGCTCGCCGATCTCTGGCTGGACGGCGTCACCGAGTTCCCCTCCGGGGCCGGCACCGCCGTCGCCTGGAGCCGGGCCGAGTGGATCGAAGCCACCCTGCCGGTCTGGAAGGACCTCGTCGACCCGGTCGCCGAACGGGTCGGCACCGCCATGGGCGGCGTCCTGCCCGAGGAGATGCAGGCCATGGCCGGCCCGCTGATGGGCATGATGCGCTCGATGGGCGGCGCCATGTTCGGCAGCCAGATCGGCCAGGCGCTCGGCGCGCTCGCCGCCGAGGTGGTCGGCTCCACCGACGTCGGCCTGCCGCTCGCCCCGGCCGGCAAGGCCGCGCTGCTGCCGCAGAACATCGCCGAGTTCGGCGAGGGCCTGAACGTGCCCGCCGACGAGGTCCGGCTCTACCTCGCCCTGCGCGAAGCCGCCCACCAGCGCCTCTTCGCCCACGTGCCGTGGCTGCGCGCCCACCTGTTCGGCGCGGTCGAGGCCTATGCGCGCGGCATCAAGGTCGACACCTCCCGGATGGAGGAGCTCGTCGGCCAGCTCGACCCGAGCAACCCCGAGGCGCTCCAGGAGGCGTTGGCCGGCGGCCTGCTCCAGCCCGAGGACACCCCCGAGCAGAAGGCCGCGCTCGCCCGTCTGGAGACGGCGCTGGCGCTGGTCGAGGGCTGGGTCGACGCCGTCGTGCACGCCGCCGCCGAGCCGCACCTGCCGCAGGCCGGCGCCCTGCGCGAGACCGTCCGCCGCCGCCGCGCGGCCGGCGGCCCCGCCGAGCAGACCTTCGCCACCCTGGTCGGCCTGGAGCTGCGCCCGCGCCGGCTGCGCGACGCCGCCCGGCTCTGGGCGCTGCTCGCCGACGCCCGGGGCATCGAGGGCCGCGACGACCTCTGGCAGCACCCCGACATGCTCCCCACCGCCGCCGACCTGGACGACCCGGACGCCTTCGTGCACCGGGACACCGCCGGTGACCAGGAGGGCGGTCTGGACTTCGACGCGATCGACAAGCTGCTCGGCGAGGCCGCCGCGGGCGGGCCGCCGGCGGCCCCGAAGCCCGACCTGGAGAAGAAGGACGAGGACGAGGACGGGAAGGGCGAGCCCACCGCATGACGCTCACCGAGACGGGCGCGTCCGCGCTGCACGCGGACGCCGTCCGCACCCTGAGCGACTGGCGGCCCGCCGGCCCGGACCAGGAGCAGCTGCGCTGCGACTACCTGGACCACCTGGCCGAGCAGCCCGAGGGCCTCTTCCGCTCCTGCCTGCCCGCCCACATCACCGCCAGCGCGGCCGTGGTCGACCCGGCCGCCGGGCGGGTGCTGCTCACCCTGCACCCCAAGGTCGGCCTCTGGCTGCAGATGGGCGGCCACTGCGAGCCCGGCGACCGCGACCTGGCCGCCGCCGCGCTGCGCGAGGCCACCGAGGAGTCGGGCATCCCGGACCTCGTCCTGCTGGCCACCGACGGCGTGCCGGTGCCGGCCAAGCTCGACCGGCACCAGGTCCGCTGCACCGGCAAGGACCGGCCGGAGAACACCCACCTGGACGTCCAGTACATCGCGATTGCGCCGCCAGGCGCCCAGGCCCTGATCAGCGAGGAGTCGCTGGACCTGCGCTGGTTCGACTTCGACCGGCTGCCCGAGCTGACCGACCACTCGGTGCGCGACCTGGTGGCGCGCGCCCGGGAACTGACCGGCTGAGGCGCGACGGCGAGGAAGGGGCGCGGGCCACGGTGGCCCGCGCCCCTTCACGTCTGCACGTCCGAGGTTCCGCGCGGACCCGCCACCCCGGCGGCCACCGCTCCGGTCAGCCGCAGGAGCCCGTCGGGGCGGCCTCCGGGGGGCCCGCGTGCCGGGCGCCCGGGATGTGCGGCAACCGGGCCGCCGAGACGACGCCCTCCAGATAGCCGCGCGCCCGTTCCGTCCGCGGATACGCCTCCAGCAGCGCCCAGAACGAGGGACCGTGGTCCGGCACCAGCAGGTGGGCGAGCTCGTGCAGCAGCACGTAGTCGACGACGTACTCCGGCATGCCCTGCAGCCGGTGCGAGAGCCGGATGGTCCGCTCGCTCGGCGTGCAGGAGCCCCAGCGCGAGTTCTGGTTGGTGACCCAGCGGACCTGGAGGGGCTGGGCGCGGTTGCCCAGGTAGGCGGCGGACAGCTCGCGCGCCCGGGCCGCCAGCGCGTCGTCGCCGAGCACCCGGCGGCTCTCCTGGGCGGCCAGCTTCTCCAGCATCTGCGCGACCCAGCGCTGCTCCTCGGCGTGCGACATCCGGGCCGGGATCAGCACGATCGTGCGGTCGCCCTCGCGGTACGCCGAGACGGTGCGGCTGCGCCGGGCACTGCGCCGGACCTCTACCCGGGAGCGGTCGAGCGGCGGCTCGACGTGCGTGTCCGGCGGAGGAGAGGGCTGCGGCGGCGCCGAGGTCGACTGTTGGTCCGGGCGCCCGCGCGTGCTGGGCGTCGCGACCTGGGACCCGGAGGCTGCACGGGCACGCCGACGCGACGCCGGGGGATGGGAGTCCCGTTCGGCTGCCATGGCACACGACGTTACCCGGTACCGCTGACAGAAGTCCGCTGCCATGGCCGAAATCTTTCGTGGAGTGATCGGGAACGAAAGGTCGCCGGAGAGTGTCCGGAATACGACCTCGCACCGGACGGCAGGTTATCCACAGGGTGTGCGAACGGATCATTCGATCATGTGCCCGTGCCTGTGGACAACGCGGAGCACGCGGTCGCACCGATCGGGCAGGCTGGCCTCGGCCGTCCGGAAACGATCGGAAGGAAAACCGCCGTGCGCCTCCTGCTGAAGCCCGCCCTCTCCCGCAGCTGGCGGGACTCCGAGACCCTGCAGTTCGGCACCGTCCGCCAGTACGCCGGAGTGCTCGAACGCGCGGACCGGGCCCGCTGCGACTTCCTCGGCCTGCTCGACGGGACGCGGGACCGACCCGCGCTGCTGGAGGCAGGCGAGCGGGCCGGTCTCGGGCGCGAGCCGACCGGCGCCCTGCTGGACGAGCTGGAGCAGGCCGGGCTGCTCGACGACGCCGACGCGGCGGGCAGCGCGCTGGCCCGCTTCCCGCAGCCGCACCGGGAGCTGCTCGGCCCGGACCTCGCCTCGCTCTCGCTGGTGCACTCCGGACCCGGCACCGCCCCCGCCGTCCTCGCCCGCCGCGCCGACCGCAGGGTGGAGGTGCGCGGCGCCGGCCGGGTCGGGGCCGCGCTCGCCGCCGTCCTGGCGGCCGGCGGCACGGGGGCGGTGACGGTGACCGACACCGGCCGGGTCCGACCCGGGGACTGCTCCCCCGCCGGCCTGCCACCCGGCGACGTCGGGCGGCTGCGGTCCACCGCCGCCCGCGAGGCCCTCCAGCGGGCCTCGGCCCGGCGCACCGCCCCGGACACCCGGCGCCGGCCGGAGCAGCCCCCCGACCTGGTGGTGCTGGCGCCCCGGGACGGCAGCGGCGCCTTCGCCGGCGGCGCGGCCGAGGCCAGGGAACTGCTCCGGGCCGGGGTGGCGCACCTCTACGTCGGGGTGGTGGAGGAGTTCGGCGTGGTCGGGCCGCTCGTCGTACCGGGCGTCTCGGCCTGCGGCCACTGCCTGGTCCTGGCCCGCGAGGACGAGGATCCGGCCTGGCCGCGGATCCTGGCCCAGCTCGCCGACGACGGCCCCGGCCGGGCCCGCACCCCCGCCTGCGACACCGGCCTCGCGACGGCGGTGGCCGGCCTCGCCGCCCTCCACGCCCAGGTCTACCTGGACGGCGGCCGCCCGCCGAGCCTCGACGGCTGGTGCGAGCTCTCCGCCGTCGACGGCATGCCGCGCCGCCTGCGGCTGAAGGGCCACCCCGACTGCGGCTGCCTCTGGCAACCGCGGCCGCCGGGCTGACCGCCCGGTCGGCGGCGCCGCGACCACGGTGCGACAGGTCGGAAAAGGGTGCCGAGGCCGGGGCGGCGAACGGGCACAATGGCGTAGTGATGGTCGGCCCCCGGTCGTGGGGTGCCGGGGGCGTGTGGATTGGAGGCCCGGGTGAGCGATCTTCCGCGCAAGGCAATGACCCGCACAGCACGGCTCGCCGCCCTGCCGCTGGGAATAGCCGGCCGGGCCACCCTCGGGCTGGGAAGGCGGATCGGCGGCCGGTCGGCCGAGGTGGTGACGGCCGAGCTCCAGCAGGCCACCGCCGACCAGCTCTTCAAGGTCCTGGGCGAGCTCAAGGGCGGGGCGATGAAGTTCGGGCAGGTGCTGTCCGTCTTCGAGGCCGCGCTGCCCGAAGAGGTCGCCGGGCCCTACCGGGCGGCACTGACCAAACTGCAGGACGCCGCTCCGCCGATGCCCGCCGGCACGGTCCACACCGCGCTCACCCAACGGCTCGGCGAGGGTTGGCGGGAGCTGTTCCGGGAGTTCGACGACCGGCCGGCCGCCGCCGCCTCGATCGGCCAGGTGCACCGGGCCGTCTGGCACGACGGCCGCGAGGTGGCCGTCAAGGTCCAGTACCCGGGCGCGGGTGACGCGCTCCTGGCCGACCTCACACAGCTGAGCCGGGTGGCCTGGCTGCTCGGCCCGCTCATCCCCGGTCTCGACATCAAGCCGCTGATCACCGAGCTGCGCGAGCGGGTCGCGGAGGAGCTGGACTACGAGCTGGAGGCGCAGGCCCAGCGCCGGCACGCCGAGGAGTTCGCGGGCGACCCGGACATCCGGGTGCCCGGCGTGGTCGCGCAGGCCGACCAGGTGCTGATCACCGAGTGGATGGACGGCACCCCGCTGGCCGAGGTGATCACGGGCGGCACCCAGGAGGAGCGCGACCGGGCCGGACACCTGCTGGCCCGGTTCCTGTTCGCCGGCCCGTCCCGGACGGGTCTGCTGCACGCCGACCCGCACCCGGGCAACTTCCGGCTGCTGAAGGACGACGGTCCGGTGGCCGGCTGGCGGCTCGGGGTGCTGGACTTCGGCACCGTCGACCGGCTGCCGGGCGGGCTGCCCGCACCGATCGGGGCCTCGCTGCGGATGGCCCTGGCCGGCGACGCGGCGGGCGTGCTGGACATGCTGCGCGAGGAGGGCTTCGTCAAGCCCTCGATCGAGCTGGACCCGGACGCGGTGCTGGACTACCTGGTGCCGATCATCGAGCCGGCCGCGGTGGACACCTTCCACTTCACCCGGGCCTGGATGCGGGCCCAGGCCGCGCGGATCGCCGATCCGCGCTCGCCCGCCTACAACCTGGGCAAGCAGCTCAACCTGCCCCCGGCGTACCTGCTGATCCACCGGGTCACGCTGAGCACCATCGGGGTGCTCTGCCAGCTGGGCGCCAACGCCCCGTTCCGGGCGGAGATGCGGCGGTGGCTCCCGGAGTTCGAGGAGCGTCCCGCCGCCGGGCCGAAGAAGCGCGCGGCCGTGAAGAAGCCCTGACGGGGCCCCGGCACCAACGGCCGCAGGCCGCTCCCCGGTACGGGGGGCGGCCTGCGGCACGACGGGGGTGTTTGTCCGGACCGGCGCGCTTACATCAGCGCGACGGCGAGGGCCTTGCGGGCCCGCAGCGAGGCCCGTTCGGCCCTCAGCTTGAGCCGGCGGGCCCGGGCGACCCGGGTGACGAGCCGTTCGTGCTCGGCCTCCTGCAAGCGGTCTTGCATATGGGCACGGGCCAGGGATTCGTGGAGGAGTTGCATCTCAAGGGTCCTGTTCTGGATCTGAAGTTCAGTGGTCTGCTCGGCGCGGACGGTCGGATCAATGGCGGCGGCGGTCATGTCGTGGTCCTGCTCGTGGTGCGACGTGGGGAAGTGGACGGTGCGGGCTGCGTCAGCCTTCGCGGCGGCGATCCGCACGGAGCGGCGAAGGGCACTGTCCAGCGGGGGCTGCTCTCCCCGGCGGACGGCCTTGGCTCCGAGCGCGGGGTTCACGCTGCGACCTCGGTCTTGCGCGGACGGCCACGCGGCCGCTTGCGGGCCACGACGACGCCCTGGACGAAGAGCTCGCCACCCCAGACGCCCCACGGCTCGCGCCGCTCCAGCGCACCGGTCAGACACGCGTCCTTGACCGGGCAGGTGCCACAGAGGGACTTCGCGTACTCGACGTCGGCGGGCGTCTCGGCGAAGAAGACCTCCGGGTCGAAGGCGCGGCACGGGATGGGGAGACCGAGCGCCTCGGCCTGGTCGATGGTGGTGATCTGCATCAGGGAAACCTCCGGAGGGTCGGCCTGGTCGGCCGGGGTGATCTGGCTTGTCTGCGGTACGGACGGGATGGGCGGCGTGATGACCGTGGACACTGTGGGCGTCTTCCTCGTCTTTTCAGTGGGTCCGGCTCAGCTGACTGGTGGGGCTGGGCCGGAGGCCCCGGAGGGCCTGGGTGGTCTTGCGTACCGGACAAAACAGAAGGGCCGCGGATCCCGGTGTGACGGGTTCCGCGGCCCTGGAGGTGCCGACCTGAGACTTCCTCAGGTTCGTTCTCTCCAGGGTTCAGGCCCGCGGAAGGCCCGCATCCGGATGGCCGTGGCGCCGGTAAAGGCGGCCATGGCCTGCTTGTTGATCTGCTGCTCGTTCTGCTTCTGGGCGTTTCCGGCACCGATGACCTGCGCATAGCCGCCATGCAGGGCGGCGGCTACGGCTGCCTTCGGTGCCTGGGTCGGTCGCTCGTCACGCAGGGAGCGCGACGTGCTCACGGACGCCCAGCCACGGGACAGACCGGTCTCGACAGAGGTGCCGTCAATACCGCCCGTGATATCCGCGCCGCAGAGGCCAGTGTGTCCAAGACCACTGACAACGGGGACGACGGAGACGACGGGAGCGACGGAGGCACCCGTGGCTTCGAGACCCAGACCGGTTCCACCCAGCTCGGCGAGAGCCCGCAGGCGGGCGGCACGCAAGGAGGTAGCGACGACGGTCTGGCCAGTCAGTTTGGTGATCATGATGGTTTCCACTGTCTTCGCCTCCTCTCGGCGTCTCGCGGGGCCTGGTCTCCCGGGCTCCGAACTGTTCGGATGTCTGTCTCGGTGGTGCAGGTGAAGCGTGGTGCTGGTGTGCGGAGAAGCTGTCGGGCACCGGGGGACATGGCACAGGCGTCACCCCGTGCGTTCGCGTCCCCTTGACCGCTCCGGCAGGCTATTGCGCTCCCGGTACGGCGCGCAAACTATTTTTCCGGCGAGTTTCCCGACGGGTTCCGAAGTGCCCCGGGACATCGGCTCCGACCGCCCCGTAGAGCGCCCGGGACCGGCTCAGGCCGGTTCGCCCGGATCGCCGTCCTCGACGTCGACCGGATCCTCCGTGAGCTCCTCCCCCGCACACAACGAGAGCACGGCGGCCCCGTACTTGTCCAGCTTCATCGCACCGACCCCCGAGATCACCGCCAGTTCCTGCGTGGTCCCGGGGACGTCCTCGGCGATCGCCATCAGCGTCGCGTCGGTGAACACGACGTAGGCCGGGGCGCCCTGCTTCTTCGCCTGCCCGGCCCGCCACTCGCGCAGCCGCTCGTACAGCGCCTCGTCCATCGTGGAGGGGCAGCTCTCGCAGCGGCGCAGCTTGCGCTCGACCGCCTCGGTGAGCACCCGCTCGCAGACCCGGCAGCGGACCGGACCGCGCGCCCGGCGCCCGGCGGAGCGCTCGCCGGGCTCGACGCCACCGCGCCCGCCCCGGCCCCCGGCGCGCGCGCCCGGTGCCCCGGAGTTGGGCCGCAGGCCGTCCAGGAAGCGGGTCGGCTTGCGGCTCGCCCGGCCCCCCGGGGAGCGGGAGAGCGACCAGGAGAGCGAGAGGTGCTTGCGGGCCCGGGTGACGCCGACGTAGAGCAGCCGGCGCTCCTCCTCGACCTGCTCGTCCGTCTTGGCGTAGATGATCGGCATGGTGCCCTCGGTGAGGCCGACCAGGAAGACGGCGTCCCACTCCAGGCCCTTGGCGGCGTGCAGCGAGGCCAGCGTGACGCCCTCGACGGCGGGCGCGTGCTGGGCGGCGGCCCGGCCGTCCAGCTCGGCGACGTACGCGGCCAGGTCGGTCGGCTCGCCGGCCGCCGCGCGGGTGCGCTCGAAGTCCTCGGCGAGCCGGACCAGCGCGGCCAGCGACTCCCAGCGCTCGCGCACCGCGCCGGAGCCGGCCGGCGGCTCGGCGGTGAAGCCCCGGGTCGCGAGCACCGCGCGCACCTGCGCGGCGAGGCCGGGGGTGCCGTCGGTGAGCGGGTCCGAGGCGGCCCGGGCGGCGCCGCGCAGCAGCACGCCGGCGTCCCGGACCTCGGGCCGCTCGAAGAACCGCTCGGCGCCCTTGAGCTGGTAGGAGACGCCGAGGTCGGCGAGCGCCTGCTCGTAGACCTCGGACTGGCCGTTGGTGCGGAACAGCACCGCGACCTCGCTGGCCCGCACGCCGGCCGCCAGCAGCTCCTTGATCCGGCGGGCGGTGGTCTCGGCCTCGGTCGGCTCGTCCTCGTACTCGGTGTAGACGGGTTCGGGACCGGCCTCGCGCTGCGAGATCAGCTCCAGCCGGTGCCGGGCGGCCTCGCCGCGGGCCTGGGCGAGCAGCCCGTTGGCGAGGTGGACGACCTGCGGGGTGGAGCGGTAGTCACGGACCAGCTTGACCACCGTCGCCTCGGGGTGGCGGGTGCGGAAGTTCAGCAGGTAGTCGGGGGTGGCGCCGGTGAACGAGTAGATGGTCTGGCTGGCGTCGCCGACCACGCAGAGGCTGCCGGCGGCGGGACCGGTCCACTGGTCGAGCAGCCGCTGCTGGAGCGGGGAGACGTCCTGGTACTCGTCGACGGTGAAGTGCCGGTACTGGGCGCGGACCTGGTCGGCGATGTCCGGGCGGTCCTCCAGGATCGCGGCGGTCAGCAGCAGGACGTCCTCGAAGTCGATGACGCCGCGGCGGCTCTTGGTCTCCTCGTACACCCGGTAGACCTGGGCGGTCTCGGCCGGGTCGCGCGGGGCCTCGCGGGCCGACTTCTGCACCGCGGCCGGGTAGTCGTCGGGGCCGATCTGGGAGACCTTGGCCCACTCGATCTCGGCGGTGAGGTCGCGCAGCTCGGTGCGCTGGACCCGCAGCCCGCAGCGCGCGGCGGACTCGGCGACCAGCTGGACCTTGCGCTCCACCAGCTGCGGCACCGGACCGCCCACGGCGCGCGGCCAGAAGTACTGGAGCTGGCGCAGCGCGGCGGCGTGGAAGGTGCGGGCCTGGACGCCCTCGGCGCCGAGCTGGCGCAGCCGGCCGCGCATCTCGCCCGCCGCGCGGGCGGTGAAGGTCACGGCGAGGACCTGCGCGGGCTGGTAGACGCCGCTGCGCACGCCGTAGGCGATCCGGTGGGTGATGGCGCGCGTCTTGCCGGTGCCGGCGCCGGCGAGCACGCAGACGGGCCCCTGCAGGGCGGTGGCGACGGCCCGCTGCTCCGGGTCGAGCCCGGCGAGCACCGCGTCGGGGCCGGACGCGGCGCGGTAGTCGTCGAACGGGCTGCCGCTCAAGAGGTCTTCCTGCATGCGTTCCATCCTCTCAGCCCGGTGGGACAACCGGGGCGGGCTTGTCCACAGGCCCGGTGCGATCGCAGGATGAACGGTGCGCGCTCGGGCGTGCGAGGTCGATCTCACGCCGGGCGCACGCGGAATGACCGATGCGTGACGGACGTTCCTCCCTCAGACCGCACGCCCACTTCCCGAAGGAGCCCCTCGATGTCCGGCAGCGTGACGATGTACAGCACGACCTGGTGTGGGTACTGCAACCGACTCAAGAGCCAGCTGACCCGTGAAGGCATCGGCTACACCGAGATCAACATCGAGGAGGACCCGAACTCGGCGTCCTTCGTCGAGTCCGTGAACGACGGCAACCAGATCGTGCCGACCGTCCTGGTGACGCCGGAGCGCGGCGGCGAGCAGATCGTGATGACCAACCCGAGCCTGATGCAGGTCAAGAAGGCCCTGGCGGCCTGACCGGCGGTACGCCGCCGGGTCCGGGCCGGCGCGCCTCAGGGTGCGTCGGCCCGGGCCGGGTCGACCGGTGCGGCGGGGGCGGGCAGCAGGGCCCGCGCGGCGAGGTCGCCGACGCCGTAGACGAGCCGGCTGCGGTCGGCGGAGTACCGGGTCTCGATGACCCGGACGGGACCGCGCCGGTCGTACGTCACCCGGGTCTGGACCATCAGCGGCACCCCGGGGCCGCCCTGGAACCACTGCGCCTCCTCGGGGCCGGGCATCCGGGCCACCAGGTGGTCCACCGCGCCGATCTCGGTGCGGCCGAGCAGCGCGAGCACCGCCTCGTCGCCGCCGTCGATCTGGTCGGGCTCCATCAGCGGGGTGCCCGCCGCGAGGCCGGCCCGGTAGTGGCTCTCCTCGATCGAGTACGGCTCGCGGTCCAGCAGCCGCAGCTGGCGGCGGACCACGATGGCCTCGCCGGGCCGCAGTCCGAGCCGCTCGGCGATGTCGACCCGGGCCCGGACGATCATCATCTCGAAGTCGACGGTGAGCTCCCGGCCGGCGTCGGCGGCCTCGCCGAGGTAGACGGCGGTGGGCACGGCCAGGCAGTCCCGCGGCGCGGGCGCCGCCGGGGTCGGACCGTAGGCGCGGTGGTCCAGGACGGGGTGCTCCCGGAGGTAGGTGCCCTTGCCCTGGAGGCGGACCAACCGGCCCTCGTTGACCAGGACGTCGACGGCCAGCCGGACGGTGTTGCGCGCGACCCCGTACTGGCGCTCCAGTTCGCTCTCGACCGGGAGGGCGGCCTGGGCGGTGAACTCGCCCTCGGCGATCCGGCGGCGCAGATCGGCGGCGAGGCGCTGGTATTTGGGGGATTGGGCGGTGCCCCGTGGGATTGTCACCCGAGTGAATGTAGCGAGAGGGGTGACCCGGTTTCAGGCGATTCCGACAATGTCGACCCGGATCGGCGACGGCGGGCCAGGATCGGGCGCCCGACCCGGGCGGGAAGCGGCAGGAAGCGGCCCCTCCGGATACGAACATCAGCGCGCCCGACCAGCGGGAAATCGGCTCTGTTCACCCGTTCGGCCGCGCCGGGCGGTCAGCCGGACAGCGCTTTGGAGGGCACGAAACGAATTCGGGGGCGCACGGCAATAAGCCGCACGCCCCCGATTGTCGGAATTACCAGCGCGCCGCCGAGGGCAGCGGCTCTCCGTACCAGAGTTCGACCAGGTGACGGGCGATCGAAATCCCGGACGGCGGCAGGATCTCGCCCGCCGCCATGCCGGCCCGCAGCTCCTCCCGGGAGAACCAGCGCGCCTCGGCCAGCTCCTCGCCGTCCACGGTGATCGTCGTCCCGTCCGGATCGGCCTTGCCCATGAAGCCCAGCATCAGACTGGACGGGAAGGGCCACGGCTGACTGGCCACGTAGCCGACCTCGGCGACCCGGACCCCGGCCTCCTCGAAGACCTCGCGGACCACCGCCTGCTCGATCGACTCCCCCGGCTCGACGAAACCGGCCAGGGTCGACCAGCGCCCCTCCGGCCAGAGCGCCTGCCGGCCGAGCAGGCAGCGGTCCTGCTCGTCGGTGATCATCATGATCACCGCCGGGTCGGTGCGCGGGTAGTGCTCGGCCGCGCAGGAGGTGCAGCGCCGGACGTGGCCGGCGCCGGCCTTCTCGGTCGGGTGCCCGCAGCGCGAGCAGAAGCTGTGCAGCCGGTGCCAGTGCTCCAGCGCGACGGCGTGCACCAGCAGCCCGGCGTCCCGGTCGGAGAGCATCGCCCCGACCTCGCGCAGCCCGGCCGGCCGGGCGTCGCCGTCGAGGCGCCCGGGCAGGCTCTCGCCGGCCATCGCGAAGTACGACACCCCGTCCTCGTCGGTGCCGAGGAAGTAGCGGTCGCCGGTCTGCGGCGCCTCGAACGAGGGCAGCAGGACCAGTTCGGTGCCCTGCCCGGTGTCCACCACGAACGCCTCGCCGCCGGCGATCGGCAGCACCTTGGTGGTCGGGTGGCTCCAGGCGGCCGCCAGCCAGGGCTCGTCGAACCGGTGCTGGGCCGCCCGGTCCACCCCGGCCCGGGCCAGTGCCAGGTGCAGCGGGCGTTCGGTCTCAGGCACGGTGCTCACTTCGTTCCATCCCCACGTGATGAATCATCCGGATGAGTGGTCTGTCTGCCGGAACGGGCCGCGGGAGGCGCCCCGTGGCCTTCACGCCGCCCCGTCGCCCGGCCGGAAGTTCTCGGCCAGGTCGGCCCAGAGGTAGGCGGTCGTCTCCACGCCCTTGGCCAGCAGGTCGAGTTCGACCTTCTCGTCGACCGAGTGCCAGCCGTCCGAGGGCACCGAGACGCCGAGGAAGAGCACCGGCGCGCCGAGCACGTCCTGGAGCTCGGCGGCCGGGCCGGAGCCACCCTCACGGGTGAACAGGATCCGCTGCCCGAAGGCCCGCTCCATCGCCCGGACGGTGGACTGCAGCGCCGGGTGGTCCAGCGGGGTCAGGCACGGCCGGGTGGCCCCGGGGAACTCCAGCTCGTACCGGATGCCCTCGGGCACCCGCGCCGCCACCCAGGACCGGACGGCCTCCTGGACCCGCTCCACCTCCTGGCCGGCCACCAGTCGGAAGGAGAGCTTGAGGTGCGCCGAGGACGGCACGATGGTCTTGCCGCCGGGGCCGGTGTAGCCGCCCCAGATGCCGTTCACCTCGGCGGTCGGCCGGGCCCAGACCCGCTCCAGGGTCGAGTAGCCGACCTCGCCGAGGGTGCCGTGGGACTTGGCGACCTTCAGCCACTGCCCCTCGTCGAAGGGCAGCTCGGCGAAGAGCTCGCGCTCGCGCGCGGTCAGCTCGATCACGCCGTCGTAGAAGCCCGGGACGGCCACCCGGCGGTCCTCGTCGTGCAGCGCGGCGGCCAGCTCGGCCGCCACCGCCGCCGGGTTGGGGACGGCGCCGCCGAAGGAACCGGAGTGGATGTCGCTGTCCGGGCCGTGGAGGTCGATCTGGGCGTCGGCCAGGCCCCGCATGCCGGTACAGACCGTCGGCGTGGTCTCGGACCACATCCCGGTGTCCGAGATGATCACCACATCGGCGGCCAGCCGCGCGGCCTCGCGGCGGACCAGGGCGGGGAAGTGCGGCGAACCGGACTCCTCCTCCCCCTCGATCAGCAGCTTGAGGTTGACGGCCGGCGCGGTCCGCCCGGTGGCGGCCAGGTGGGCACGGACCCCGAGCGTGTGGAAGAACACCTGCCCCTTGTCGTCGGCGGCCCCTCGCGCGAACAGCTGCGAGCCGACCACGGTCGGCTCGAAGGGCTCCGTCGCCCAGCCGTCCTCCTTGGCGGCCGGCTGCACGTCGTGGTGGCCGTAGACCAGCACGGTCGGCGCGGACGAGTCCCCGGACGGCCACTCGGCGAACACCGCCGGCAGGCCGTCCGTCTCCCAGACCTCCACCGCCGGGAACCCGGTCTCGCGCAGCTTCGCGGCCAGCCACTCGGCGGAGCGGCGGACGTCGCCGACCCGCTCGGGGTCGGCGGAGACCGAGGGGATGCGGAGCCAGTCGGAGAGGTCGGCCAGGAACGTGGCCTGGTGCCGGTCGATGAAGGAGCGGACGACGCTGTCCGGGGTTCTCGTCATACGGACGACTTTAGTTCGCCCGTGCGGGTGCCCGCCCCGGCCGTCCGGCCACCGGGCGCCGGAGGGCCTGTAACGTCCGTCACCCCCGGCCGCACGGGGGCGACGGCCGGGGGTGACGGGGACACGGGGAGCGGGCTGTCAGCCGGAGCGGCGCAGCAGCGAGATCCGCGAGCGGGTGAGCAGCGTGGCCAGTGCCACCGCGAGCAGCGGCAGGACGATCACGGTGACGCCGACGTTGAGCCAGGGGAAGACGACGACGCTGCGGTCGGCCGCCTCCTCCGGGGGCATGCCCGGGTAGGAGACCGCCACGCCCTCCACCTTGCGCAGGGCCACCGCCGGCACCACCCCGGCGACGACGCCCAGCAGCGTGCCCATCGCGGCGATCACCCCGCACTGGAAGCCGGAGAGGCTGCGGCGGATCCGCGGTGCGGCGCCGACCGCCGCGAGGGTGGTCAGGTCGCGCTGCGAGTCGGCGGCGGCGAGGCCGGTGGCGATCCCGGCGGCGCCGAGCGCGACCAGGGCGGCGAAGGCGGTCAGGCCGAGGCTGATCAGGTCGTGGTCGGACTGGAACCCGCGCTCGACGGCGAACCGGGTGCCGTCGGCGAGCTTCTCGATCGCACCCGCCGCCTTCTGCTCGGCGCCGTCGGACGGCGCCCGGGCGGGCAGCCAGACCGAGCCGGCGTCACTCGTGCCCAGCCCGAGCCGGTGGGCGGTGTCCGGGCTCATCACCGCCTGACCGGCGGTCGGGGTCACCGTGGTGACCAGCACGGCGTCGACGGTGATCTCGCGGCTGGGCGCCTCGTGCAGCGGCCCCGACTGCGAGCTCTCCGGGGCCTGCGGCTCGGTCACGCTGACGATGAGCTTGCCGTCCTTGACGTACCGGGGGTCGAACACGACGGCCTTGCCCGCGGCCAGCGCCTGGTCGGCCGCCTGGTCGGTCACGCCGAACAGGTTGTGCAGCAGGGTGGCGTCCGCCGCGACCACGGCGCTGAACGGATTGACCCAGTAGGAGCTGTTGTCCTTGCAGCGCGCGTCCTCCTTGCGGAGCCGGAGGGACTCCGCGTAGGGGATGGAGTCGCTGTCCTTCTCGAACAGCGGGCAGCGCCGTTCCGGCGGCATCTTGGTGCCGACGTAGCCGCAGTTGCCGTGCATGGGGTCGCAGTCGCCCTTGAGGCCGACCTTCTGCACGTCGGCGCGGGGGCCGAGGTCGGGGATGTTGGTCTCGACGGCGCCGCGCAGCTGGGGCAGCAGCTTGCCGTCGGCGGCCGCTCCCCAGCCGCTGCTCAGCGTGACCGCGTTGGCCGGGGCGGCGGCGACGTACTCCCGCCGGTTCTGCTCGTCGCTGCTGGCGGTGTAGATGCCGACGGCGACGGAGCCGGCGACGGCGGCCATCACCGCGGCGACGGCGGGGGCGGTGCGCCCGCGGTGGCGGACCGAGTCGCGCAGCGCGAGGCGCGGGCCGAGCGGCAACCAGCGGCCGATCCGGCCGAACAGGCCGACCAGGTAGGGCGTCAGGGCGACCATGCCGAGTTCGGCGATCATCGAGCCGCCGAGCACGGCCGTGCTGCGGTTGCCGAAGCCGCTGGTCGCGCCGAGCAGCGCGAGCGCGGCGCCGCCGGCCAGCATCAGCAGGCCGAGCAGGGCGAGCTTGCGGCTCGGCGGCTTGAGCGAGTCGCGGCCGGTGAGCGCGGCGACGACATCCTGCCGGGAGGCCTGGACGGCCGGGACGACGGCCGCGAGCAGGCCGGTGACCAGGCCGATGCCGAGGACGCCGAGCAGGTCGACCGGCTGGAGGTCGAAGTGGCCGAAGCGCTCTCCGGAGTAGTTCTCGGCCCGGGTGCGCAGCAGCGCGACCAGGCCGACGCCGAGGGCCAGGCCGAGGGCCGCGCCGGTCACGCCGAGGACGACGCCGCCGCCGAGGACGACCGCGCGGACGTCGGCCCGGTTACCGCCACCGGCGGCGAGCAGTCCGAGCTGGCGCCGGGACCGCCGGGCCCCGACGGCGAAGGCGGGGCCCGCGAGCAGCACGATCTCCAGCAGCGCCATGCCCATGACGGTGGCGAGGATGACGATGGAGGTCCGGTCGAAGTACCGGGTCCCGTCGCTGTCCTGGCCCTTCTGGGCGTAGAGCGGCACCTCGGAGCGGGCCGGCGGGTCGAGCAGGACGGCGCGGGAGGCGACGGTGAAGCCGTACTTGTTGAGCTCCGTCACCTTGGGCCAGTCGATCACGGCCCCGGCGGGGAGCTTGACCAGCCAACGGGTGGTCTCCCCCACCTCGGAGCGCCCCATGCCCCGGTCGGCGCCGGGCAGCTTCATCAGCTGGTCGACCAGCCCGCCGGGGCGGGCGATCAGCCCGGTGGCCCGCAGGTCGCCGGGGTACTCGGCGACGGCGGTGATGGTGAAGGGGGTCGCCTCCAGGCCCCGCGGGGAGGTGCGGTCCCCGAGCTTGAGGCCGGAGCGGTCGAGGAAGTCCCGGGTGGCGGCGACCTCGTGGGCGGCGCTCGGGGCGCGGCCCCCGACCACGTTGATCCGGCCCTGCCAGACCGGGTCGGCGAGGTCGGCCTCGACGGTCTGCACGCTGAGCAGGCCCTCGGCGGTGCTGGTCGGGGTGTACGGGCCCTGGCGCAGCGGGACGAGCGTGGCGCCGGCCGGGAGCAGTTGCCCGACGAGGTCGACGGGCGCGGTGTCCAGGCTGCGGCGCTGCTCGGGCGTGTACGTCGGCTGTCCGTTCGCCGGCTTGGCGTCCTCGACGCCCGTGAGGTCGAAGGACTCCTCGGGGTCCGGTGCCTGCAGGACGATCGAGCCGCGTTCGATCAGCCGGATCTCGGCGTCGGAGTGGCCCATGGTGCGGACGATCCGCTCGGCGGGGTCGAGCTCGGCGCTGCGGAAGACCACGTCGGCGCCGGTGACGCCGAGGACGGGCAACGCGACCATGGCCACGACGAGGGCGCTGCGGCCCTTGGCACGCAGGGCGTCTCGGCGGGCGATCCGCAGAGCGACCCGCCAGGCGCTGAGCCTCACTCCGCCACCGGGCCCTTCGCGTTGGTGGCCGCGGAGACGAGCAGGCTGCCGGCGTCCTGGCTGATGCTCTCGTCGACCATGCGGCCGTCGCGGAGGAAGACCACGCGGTCGGCCCAGGCGGCGTGCCGGGGTTCGTGGGTGACCATCATCGCGGCGGCGCCGGCGTCGCAGCGCGCGCGCAGGACGGCCAGGACGGATTCACCGGTGGTGGAGTCGAGGGCGCCGGTGGGCTCGTCGGCGAGGACGAGGCGGCGGTCGCCGATCAGCGCGCGGGCGATGGCGACGCGCTGCTGCTGGCCGCCGGACATGTCGTCGGGGAAGCGGTCGGCGAGCTCGGGGATGCCGAGCTCCTCCAGCGCGGTCAGCGCCTCGCGGCGGGCGGCACGGCCGGAGAGACCGTCGAGCTCGCGCGGCAGCGAGATGTTCTCGGCGGCGGTGAGGGCCGGTATCAGGTTGTAGTCCTGGAACACGTAGCCGACCGAACGCCGGCGGACCTCGGCGAGCTTCTTGCGGCTGAGGCCGCCCAGCACGACGCCCTCGACCAGGACCTGGCCGCCACTCGGGGTGTCCAGGCCGCCGGCGAGGGTCAGCAGGGTCGACTTGCCGGAGCCGGAGGGGCCCATCACGGCGACGAACTCGCCGGGGTGCACCTTGAGGTCCACCCCGCGCAGGGCCTGCACCTCGGCCGCGCCCTGGCCGTGCACCCGGGTGACGTTGTCCAGGTGCAGCACCGGTTCGGTGCCGCGCCTGCTCGGATCGGTGTGGGACACGCTTCCCCCTGCTGTTCTGGGCCCGGGGTCGCGGTCGGCGGCCGGGCCGTGGTTCATGAGGTCCGTAAGGAGTTCAGGCCTTGGTACGGCGCCGCCGCCCGGGCCGGTCGGCCGCGGGGTCGGCCCGGGGGGCCTCGGCGGCCCTGGCCTGTTCGATCTCGGCGTGCTTGGCGAGCCGGGTCTCGCAGTGGTCGAGCCAGCGGATCTCGGCCTCGGTCTGGAAGATCAGCTGTTCGAGGACGAGCAGCCAGGCGAGGTCGGCACCGGGGCCGGCCGGCTGGCCGGAGCCGCCGGGGCGGGCCTCGCCGGTCAGGGCGCGGGCCTTGAGCCGGGTGTAGTCCTGGAGCGCCTTCACGCTGTGGCGGCGCTGGCCCTGGACGACCGCGGGCACGTCCACCCCGGGGACGGTGACCGCCATGGCCAGCTTGATCGCCAGCTCGTCGCGGGGCGGGTTGGTCCGGGGCACCGGGGTGTCGAACCAGGCCCGCAGCTCCGTCCGGCCGGCCTCGGTGGCGGCGTAGAACTGGTGGCCCTCGTCGTCCTCCCCGGCGGGCTCGACCAGGCCGTCACGCTCCAGGCGGGACAGGGTGGTGTAGACCTGGCCGACGTTGAGCGGCCAGGTGGCGCCGGTGCGTGCCTCGAACTCGGTGCGCAGCTGGTAGCCGTAGCGCGGGCCCTGGTCGAGCAGGGCGAGCAGACCGTGACGGATGGACATACCGAGTATGTATACCCGGTATGTCCGGCAGGCTCAAGCCGCGCCCCCTCCCCCGACGAGCGGGTACCGTCGTGCGGTGTGAGCCAGTTGCGCATCGCCACCTTCAATCTGTTGCACGGTCAGCCGCTCGCCCCGGACGGCGCTCCGCGGCCCTACCCCGCCGACGCCGGCGAACCGTTGGCCGAGGCGGTGGCCGCGCTGGACGCCGACGTGCTCGCGATCCAGGAGGTGGACCGCTACCAGGCCCGCTCCGGCGGCACCGACCAGACGGCCGTCGCCGCCAAGGCGATGGGCGCCGCGGACTGGCGGTTCGCCGCCGCGCTGCACGGGCGACCCGCGCCGGTGGCCGGCTGGGTGCCGGAGCCCTCGGTGCCCGCCGGACTCCAGGTGTACGGGCCCAACGAGGTCGGCGACGACGCACCGCCCTCCTACGGCACCGCGCTGCTGACCCGGCTGCCGGTGATCCACTGGCGGGCCCGGAGGTTCGCCCCGGCCCCGTTCGGACTGCCGCTGCGGGTCGCCGGGCGGCGCGGGCTCACGCCCGTCCCGGACGAGCCGCGGGCGGCGCTGGCGGCCGTACTGGAGGGCGAACGCGGGCCGTTCACGGTGGTGGCGGCGCACCTGTCGTTCGTGCCGGGCTGGAACATGGCGCAGCTGGCGGGGATCCGGCGCTGGATCGCCGACCTGCCGCAGCCGTACCTGGTCCTGGGGGACTTCAACCTGATCGGCGCGGTGCCCCGGACGGTGCTGGGCGGGGCCACCGCGCTGGACCGGACCGCCCCCCGGGCACGGGTGCGCGAACTGCGGGCGGCCCGACGGGCCCGGCCGACGCTGATCGAGCCGCGCCGGCGGCGGGTGCGGGAGCCCCGGGCCCGGCTCCAGGGCTGGTACGACCTGGCGCGCACGCCCACCTACCCCTCGCACCGGCCGGCCGTGCAGTTCGACCACGTGCTGGCGGTGGGCGTGCCGCGCAGTGCCGTCGGCCCGGCCGCCGCCCCGCGGACGGGGGTGTCCGACCACCGCCCCCTGGTGGTGGAGGTCGCGCTCTGACGGCGGTCGCGCCTCAGTGCCGGGTCAACGCGCCGTTCTGGTGCGGCAGCCGGGACCCGGCGTTGCGGGAGTCCCCCTGGCCGGCGGCCGGGGGAGGGTCGTACTGGAGCAGCAGCATCGCCGCGTCGTCGCCGAGCTGGCGGCCGACGTGGCGGACCACGTCCTCGTGCAGGCGCTGCAGGACGTCCGCCGGGCGGCCGTCCGCACAGTGCGGCAGCCGCTCGGCGAGCGGGTAGAAGACCCCGGCCCGGTCGCGGGCCTCGATGACGCCGTCGGTGAAGAGCAGGACGCGGTCCCCCTGCCGCAGCGGGACCTCGTGCACGGGCGGCCGGACGTCGACCGGGTCGAGGACACCGAGCGGGGGCACCGTCTCGGCGAGCTCCAGCGGTCGGACCGGCTCGGCGCCCCGCAGCAGCAGCGGCGAGGGGTGGCCGCAGTTGACGATCTCGGCGATGCCGTCGGGCCGGACCCCGATCAGCACCAGGGTGACGAACTCCTCCTCCACACCGGGGTGGTCGTTCTCGTGCAGGGCCCGGTCGAGGCTGACGGCGAGCCAGCCGGCCACCCGGTCCAGCGCCGGCTCCTGGTGAGCGGCCTCGCGGAAGGCGCCGAGCACGGCGGCGGCGGTCTCCACCGCGCCGAGCCCCTTGCCCCGGACGTCACCGACCACGGCCCGGACCCCGTGCCGGGTGTTGACCACCTCGTAGAGGTCGCCGCCGATCCGGGCGTGCGCGGCGGCGGCTTCGTAGTGGACGGCGGCCCGGACGGTGCCGACCCGCTCGGGGACGGGCCGCAGCAGCACCCGGCGGGCGATCGAGGCGACCAGCTGGGCGTCGGCGAGCGCCTTCTCCTGGCGCAGCCGCAGGGTGGCGCTGACCCAGCCGATCGCGGCGACCAGCACGACGGCGAACACGGTGGCGCTGTGCACGGACTCGCCGAGCGAGCCGCTGTAGGCGGCCATCAGGAAGGCCACGGCCTCGGTGCAGAGGCCGATGGCGAGCGGGTACCAAGTCCGGCGGCTGACCACGGCGGCCAGCGCGGGGACGGCGGTGAGGGCCGGCTCGACCGTCACCTCGGTGTTGCTGACGTAGTCGAGGGAGACGACCAGCGCCATGCCGATGAACGGCAGCGCGAGCGCCGTCCTCGGCCAGGTGCCGGTCGTGCCCGGAGCGGTCCCCGGGGTCGGCCCGGCGAACCGCTCTCTGATCCATCCGGTCGCGCTCAACTTCGGTCTCTCCAGCAGAAGACGCCGATGCCCGTGGGCACCTGCGGTGATGACTGAGGGTTGGGGAATGCGGGCCTCGCTGGCGGCCGGAGCACGGGGGTTGACCGGTTACCGACCCCACAATAGGCACGAAACGTGCACTACGCACAGGTTTCGCCCGCTGCCGTGATGACTTGAATGCTCTCCGTGACTCATTCTTCACTGTTCCCGATCAGGAGCCGTTCCAACTCTTTTCGGTCGGGAAGTCCTGCGGGTTGTTCGATCCGACCGCTGCGGACGTACAGGAACGACGCCGTGACCTGCTCCAGCGGAACGCCCAACTGTTCGGCCCAGGCGACCCGGTAGACGGCGAGCTGGAGCGGATCCGCGGTCTCCTCGCGGTGCGTCTTCCAGTCCACCACTTCATAGCGTGACGCGCCGCCCGATTCTGACCGGCCGTCACCCTCGCGGTAGACCGCATCGATCCGGCCGCGCACCACCCGGCCCGCCAGCACCAGCTGGAACGGCGCCTCGACCCGCAACGGGGTCCGGTTCGCGTACGGCGAGCGCAGGAACGCCTCCTTGAGCCGTTCCAGATCCTGCTCGTCCTCGATGCCGTCGTCGTCCGCACCCGGCAGCGCGCCCGGCTCGATCAGCATCAGCGGCTCGATCCGGGACTGCACCCAGGCGTGGAAGCGGGTGCCCCGGCGGGCGGCGGGCTGCGGCGGGCGCGGCATCGGACGGGCCAGGTCGTGCGCGAAGCCGTCCGGATCGGCGGCCAGCCGCTGCAGCTGGGTGGCGGAGAGCGCGGCGGGCAGCGGCACCTCCCGCACGCTGCGCCGGGACCGCTCCAACTCACCGACCAGCGCGGTGAGATCGCGGTCCCAGGACTCGACCTGGCGGCGGTCCTCGGCGGCCATCGGCTCCGGCTCGGGGGCGGGCTGCCCGGCGAGGCGGCGGTGCACCACCTCGGCGACCCGGCGGCGGGCGTGCTGGGCCGCCGGATCCAGCGGCAGCGGCCAGGGCCGCTCGACGGGCGCGGCCAGCGCCGGGTTCTCGGCGCCCTTCGGCGGCTGCTCGGCCCAGTGCTCCAGCTCGCCCGCGCCGGGCTGCTCGCAGTGCGCCCGCAGCGCCTCCAGGAAGGCGGACGGGCCGCGCACGGTCTTCTGGCTCGGGCCCCACCAGTGCCCGGACGCCAGCAGCAGCGAACGCGGCCGGGTGAAGGCGACGTAGCCCAGGCGCAGCTCCTCGGTGCCCGAGTGCTCGGCGAGCGCCGCCTTGAAGCCCGCCATGGACTTGCCGTTCCACCCCCCGCGCACATCGGGCAGGGTGGCCGCGTCCCCGCGCAGGGCGTGCGGGAGCACCCGCTTGGTGCTGGTCCAGCGCTCGCGCGCGCCGGACGACGGGAAGGCGCCCTTGACCAGGCCGGGCACGGCGACGACGTCCCACTCCAGGCCCTTGGACTTGTGCGCGGTGAGCACCTTCACGGTGTCCTCCCCGCCGGGCAGGCTGCTGTCCAGACCGCGCTCGTACTCCTGGGCGGCGCGCAGGAAGCCGAGGAAGGCCGACAGGCCCGGGTCGCCGTCCAGATCGGCGAAGCCGGCCGCGACGTCCAGGAAGGCGTGCAGGGTCTCCCGGCGGCGGGCGGCCAGTGCGTGCGGGGAGGCGGCGAGTTCGACCTCCAGGCCGGTGACGGCGAGCACCCGGTGCAGCACGTCCATCAACGGCTCGGCGAGCGAGCGGCGCAGCTCGCGCAGCTCCCGGGCGAGCCGGGCGAAGCGCAGCCGGGCCTCGGCGGAGAACAGCAGCTCGTCGCTCTGGTCGGCGGGGTCCAGGAAGGTCTCCAGCGCGTCGGCCAGCGAGACCACCTCGGTCGGGTCGGCCTCGGCGACGGCGGCGGCCAGCGCCTCGACGCCCTCGGGCCGGGCGGTGCGGACCAGTTCGGCGGCGCGTCGGCCGAGCAGGGCCAGGTCGCGCGGGCCGATCCGCCAGCGCGGGCCGATCAGCAGCCGGACCAGCGCCGCGTTGGCGGTCGGGTCCTGCAGCACCTCGCAGGCCGCCACCAGGTCGGCCACCTCGGGCAGTTGCAGCAGGCCGCCGAGGCCGACCACCTCGACCGGCACCTCCCGGGCGACCAGCGCCGCGTGGATGTCGGGGAAGGCCGCGCCGCCCCGGCAGAGCACGGCGATCCGGCCGGGGGCGGTGCCGGTGCGGACCAGGTGGGCGATCGAGTCGGCCAGCCAGTCGATCTCCCCGGCGTGGGTGGGCAGCAGCGCGGCCCGGACGTAGCCCTCCTGCTCGGCGCCGGGGGCGGGGCGCAGCGCCTCGACGCCCTCGTGCATCGCGCGCAGCGGCTCGGCCAGCTCGTTGGCGAAGGCGAGCAGCCGGCCGCCGCTGCGGCGGTTCTCGCTGAGCGAGTAGCGGGCCGCGTCGGAGCCGTCGGCCTTCGGGAAGTGCCGGGGGAAGTCGTCCAGGTTGGCGACCGAGGCGCCGCGCCAGCCGTAGATCGCCTGGCAGGGGTCACCGACCGCGGTGACGGGGTGGCCGGTGCCCCGCCCCCGGGGGCCGGCGCCGTACAGGCCGGCGAGCATCAGCCGCTGCGCGACCGAGGTGTCCTGGTACTCGTCGAGCAGCACCACCCGGTACTGGCCGCGGAGCAGTTCGCCGACCTCGGGGCGCTGCTGCGCGAGCCGGGCGGCGGCGGCTATCTGGTCGCCGAAGTCCATCAGCCCGGCCGCGGCCTTGCGCCGGCGGTACTCCTCCACCAGGCGCAGCAGCTCCAGCCGGGCCCGGGCGGTGACCGGCACGGCCCGCAGGTCGTCGTTGGTGAGCCTGGTGGTGGCGAGGGTGTCGAGCAGTTCCTCGTCGAAGGCGCGCAGCGTCTCCGGCTCGACCAGGTGCTCGGCGAGCTCGCCGTCCAGGGCGATCAGGTCGGCGACCAGGTTGGCGAAGGTGCCGGTGAGGGCCGGGAAGGGGCCGCGCGCGGTGCGCAGCACCTTGGCGGCGAGCTGGAAGCGGGTGGCGTCGGCGAGCAGCCGCACGTCCGGTTCGATGCCGATCCGCAGGCCGTGCTCCTTGAGCAGGCGGCCGGCGAAGGCGTGGTAGGTGGAGATCTCCGGCTCGCCGAGCGGCTCCCCGGCCGCTTGGGCCACGCCCTCCCGGCCCTCGGCGCCGAGCACCCCCAGCCCGCCCAGGCGCAGCGCCGCGCGGACGCGTTCGGCGAGCTCCCCGGCGGCCTTGTTGGTGAAGGTGAGGCCGAGCACCTCCTCCGGCCGGACGGCGCCGGACCCGACCAGCCAGACCACCCGGGCCGCCATCACCGTGGTCTTGCCGGAGCCCGCCCCGGCCACGATCACGGCCGGCTCCAGCGGAGCGCCGATGGCCGCCATCTGCTCCCGGTTGAACGGGATGCCCAGCAGCTCCTTGAGCTGGTCGGGGTGGCTGAGCGCGGCGGTCACCCCGCAACGTTAACGGGCCCCGCCGACAGTCCGGGCCCCTCGCCCGGCCCACTGTGGGAACCCCCACACGCCCGCGCTCACTCCACCACCTGCGCGCCGTCGCGCTGGGCCGAGCAGCTGCGGCGGAACGAGCAGCGGTCGCAGCCGCCGCCGGTCTGCGGCACGAAGCGCTCGGCGAGCACCCGCCCGGCGGCGTCGGCCAACAGGTTCTCGATCCACGGCTCGCCCTCCGGCGGATCCTGGCGCTGCACCTTGGGCGCGTCCGGAACGGCCTTGTCGGGCTTGCGCAGCTGCACCAGCTCGGCACCGCCCGGCTCGGGGACGCGGCCGTCGAAGCCGGGCAGCTCGTTGAGCGCCCCGGCCCGGACGGCGAGCTGGTAGACCGCGAGCTGCTTGTGCTCGGGCAGCGACTTGTCGGTCGGTGCCTCCTTGCCGGTCTTGAAGTCCACCACGTAGGCCCGGCCGGCCTCGTCCTTCTCCACCCGGTCCATCGAGCCGCGGATCCGCACCGAGACGCCGCCGACGTCCAGCGTGACGTCGAAGCCGTGCTCGGTGGCGACCACGTCGCGGCCGCGCTGCAGGACGTGCCAGTTGAGGAAGCGCTCCAGGGCGGCCCGGGCCTCGGTCTTCTCCTGCTGGGACTTCCAGGGCGCGTCGAAGGCCAGCGCGTCCCAGACCGTGTCCAGGCGCTCCATCAGCACGGCGAGGTCGGCGGGGGCGCGGCCGGAGCCGACCTCGTCGGCCAGGGCGTGCACCACGTTGCCGAAGCCCTGGGCGGCCGAACCGGCGCCGCGCGCCTTGACCTCCTTGTCCAGGAACCACTGCAGCGAGCAGTTCTCCAGCTGCTCCAGGCCGCTGCCGGAGAGCCGGACCGGCAGGTCGGCGCTGCGCAGCGGTTCGGGGGCGGCGGTGGCGTCGTCCAGGCCCCACCAGCGGTCGGGGTGGGCGGCCGGCACCAGCGGCAGGCCGTCCTCGTCGGCGGCCAGTGCCAGGGTGGCGAGCCGCTCGGCGGCGGCGCGGCGCAGCTCGGGCGACCGGGCCGGGTCGACGGTGACCGCGCGCAGCTCGGCGACCAGCGCGGGGACGGACAGCGGGCGGCGCGGTCGGTGGGTGACGTCCTCGACGGTGACCGGCGGGGTGCGGCGCACCACCTTGCCGGTCCTCGGGTCGACGTCCTCGCGGTAGAGCTCGCGCAGGAAGCGGGACGGCTCGTCGCCGTCGTCGGCGGGCGCCTTGACGGCGGTGACGATCAGCCGCTCCTTGGCCCGGGTCGCGGCGACGTAGAAGAGCCGGCGCTCCTCGCCGAGCAGGGCGCCCGGGGAGAGCGGCTCGGCGAGGCCGTCGCGGCCGATCCGGTCGGCCTCCAGCAGCGAGCCGCGGCGGCGCAGGTCCGGCCAGAGGCCGTCCTGGACGCCGGCCACCACGACCACCCGCCACTCCAGGCCCTTGGAGCGGTGCGCGGTCATCAGCCGGACGGCGTCGGGGCGGACGGCCCGCACGGTGAGGGTGTCCGCCGCGATGTCCTGGGCCTCCAGCTCGGCGAGCAGGTCGAGGGCGCTGCGGTGGCCGGTGACCTGCTCCTCGGCGCGGGCGGCGGTCTCGAACAGGGCGCAGAGCGCGTCGAGGTCCCGATCGGCGTTGCGGCCGGCGGCGCCGCCGCGCAGCGCGGCCCGCTCCAGGCGCTCGCGCCAGCGCCGGCTGCCGTCCCAGAGCTCCCAGAGCGCGTCCTCCGCGGTGCAGCCGCCGGCGAGGCGTTCGCGGACCTTGCGCAGCAGGGTGCCGAGGTCGCGGGCGCGCCGGGCGTGGGAGGGGTCGAGGGCGATCAGCCGCTCGGGCTCGGCGAGGGCCTCGCGGATCAGCTCCTCGGCCGGGCGGGGCACCGCGCCGCCGCGCCCGTCGGCGCGCAGCGCGGCCCGCTCCTCCTCGCGCAGGGCCCGGCCGAGGCGGCGCAGGTCGGAGCCGTCCAGGCCGCCGAGCGGGCCGGTGAGCAGGGTGTGGGCGAGCTCGGTGGTGAGCGGGTCGGGGCCGCGGTCGCGGTCGTGCCTGTCCCGGGCGGCCTGCTCGGCGCAGACCCGCAGGGCGAGCAGCAGCTGGGCGACGGCGGGTTCCTCGCGCAGCGGCAGGTCGTCACCGTCGATCTCCAGCGGGACGCCGGCCGCGCCGAGCGCCCGCCGCACGCCGGGGATGGACCGGCCGCCGGCCCGGACCAGCACCGCCATCTCACCCCACGGCACACCGTCCTCCAGGTGGGCGCGGCGCAGCAGGTCGGCGATCGAGTCCAGCTCGGTGCCCGGGGTCGGATAGGTGTACACCTCGACCCGGCCGCCCTCGCGGGAGGGCAGCAGGGCACGGTGCTGGGCGAGCTTGTCGGCCGGCAGCCGGCCCATCGGCATCCGCCGGGCCAGTTCGCGGGAGGCGGCGAGCAGGACGGCACCGGAGCGGCGGGAGACCCGCAGCACCTTGACCTCGGCGGGAGCGCCGCCGGCCTGCCGGAAGGTCTGCGGGAACTCCAGGATGCCGTTGATGTCGGCGCCGCGGAACGCGTAGATCGACTGGTCCGGGTCGCCGACGGCGACCAGCTCCCGCCCGCCGCCGGACAGCTGGCGCAGCAGCCGGACCTGCGAGGGGTCGGTGTCCTGGTACTCGTCGACGAAGACCACCTCGTAGCGCTGCCGCAGCCGCTCGCCCACCTCGGGGCGCTCGGCGAGCAGCACCGCGCGGTGGACCAGCTCGGCGTAGTCGAGCACCCCGCGCAGGTCCAGGACGTCCAGGTAGTCGGCCAGGAAGTGGGCGGCGGCCGCCCAGTCCGGGCGCTGCACCCCCTCGGCGAAGCGCCGCAGCTCGGCCTCGCCGAGGCCCAGCTCCCGGCTGCGGGCGAGCACGGCGCGGACTTCGTCGGCGAAGCCGCGGGTGGTCAGGCAGGCCCGCAGGTCGAGCGGCCAGCCGATCCGGCCCCGGCCGTGCCGGGCGTCCTCGGCGCCGCCGGCCAGCAGCTCGCGGACCATGACGTCCTGCTCGGGGCCGGAGAGCAGCCGCAGCGGCTCGGCGTAGTCCTGCGGGTCCTGGTGGGCCCGGAGCAGGGCGTAGCAGAAGGAGTGGAAGGTGGTGGCCTGCGGGGCGGGGGCCGAGGCGCCGAGGCGGCCGGACATCCGGTCGCGCAGTTCCATCGCGGCCTTGCGGCTGAAGGTCAGCACCAGGATCCGCTCGGGGTCGGTACCGCGCTCGATCCGCCGGGCGACGGCCTCCACCAGCGTGGTGGTCTTGCCCGTCCCGGGCCCTGCGAGCACCAGCAGCGGGCCGCCCGCGTGCTCCACCACGGCCCGCTGGTACTCGTCCAGCACGGGCGGGGTGGGGAGCGCGAGGGGGCTGCGCACCAGACGGTAGGGGGAGCTCACGGACGTCCTGGGGGTCGTGCTTCGGGCAACGGCGGACGGGCCCGCGGCGGGGCCCGTCCACATCGAGCCTACGATCCTGCCCCGTCATTCCCGTCCTCGCACCCGGTTCGGCGTTACCGGCCGTCCCAGCGGGCCCGCTTCAGGTCGACCCGGGGCGGGTCGGCGAGCTCGCGCAGCGGGGTGCCCTCCTCGCCGTACCGGGCGAGGGCGCGCTGCTCGTGCCCGGGCAGGAACCGGCCGTCCGCGCGGATCACCCGCCACCAGGGCACCGAGCCGCCGTAGAGGGCCATCACCCGGCCGACCTGCCGGGGGCCGCCCTGGCCGAGGTACTCGGCAACGTCCCCGTAGGTCATCACCCGGCCGGGTGGAATCCGCTCGGTCACGTCGAGCACCAGTTCGGCGAAGGGCGGCAGCTCGCCCGGGCCGGCGTCGTCGGTAGCGTCCGTCACCTGCGGCATTCTTCCTCACCCGGTCCGGCACGGGGCCCGGTACGAACGACCCGCCGCGCCCGATCCGGCCCCTGTCCAGCACGGGGCGCCGAGGCATGCCACCATCTTCGGGGCGGTGAGTGGTGATACGAGGACAAGACCAGATGACCGGGACGGCTGACGTGGGCGTGGACGAGGACTCCGACGAGTCCTCCGACACCATGCCCGCAGGCCCCGGCGGCGAGCCCGCCGCCACGCCGTCACCGGAAGTCTCCCTGATCAAGGACCGGACGATCAAGACCCCGCAGCCGACCGACCCCGGGGCCGACCCGGGCACCGACCACGTGGCCGGGGTGCCCGGGCCCGCGACCGGACCGGCCCCGACCGGCGTCCCGGCCCGGCAGCCCGAGCCGGACCCCGCGCCCGAGCCGTTCCTGGTACCCGAAGGACACCGCGGGCACGAGGGGCACGAGGCCCACGAGTCGCTGGACGACACCCCGCACCTGGACGTCGACGAGCCGCTGCTCGCCGCCCGCGCGCACCGCCCGTCGGACCTGATCCGCTTCCTGGCCGGCGTCCTCGGCATAGTCTCCGTGTTCGTCCTGGCCGGCGTGGCGACCTCGACCACCACCGGCATCGAGCTGGACATCGCCTCCAACGCACCGCGCTTCTCGCCGGTGCTCTCCACCATCACCGGCCTGGTCTCCAGCGTCGCGGTGCTCGCCGTCCCGCTCGCCTTCGCGGTCGAGCGGCTGATCAAACGCGACGGCCTGCGGGTCGCCGACGGCGTCCTCGCCTCGGTGCTCGCCTACGGCGTCTCGCTGGGCATCGACTGGTGGGTCGCCGAGGGCGCCTCCGAGCACATCCGGGACGCCCTCACCCGGCTGCCGCTGGACAGCAACGGCACCCTCACCGACCCGGTGCACGGCTATCTGGCGCCGGTGATCGCCTACATGACCGCGGTCGGCATGTCGAGCCGTCCGCGCTGGCGGGTCGCCCTCTGGGTGGTGGTGATCTTCAGCGGGCTCACCGAGCTGCTCGGCGGCTACACCACCCCGCTGTCGCTGCTGCTCACCGTGCTGATCGGCTGGTCCGTCGCCTACGGCACGCTGTACGCGATCGGCTCGCCGAACATCCGGCCCACCGGCCAGCACCTGATGATCGGCCTGCGCAAGGTCGGCTTCACCCCGGCCAGCGCCCACCGCGCCCCCGACGCCCCCGGCGGCACCCGCCGCTACTACGTCGCCCAGCAGAGCGGCCCGCCGCTGGACGTCCACATCATCGACCGCGAGCAGCAGGCCTCCGGCTTCTTCTACCGCGCCTGGCGGCGGCTGCGGCTGCGCTCGGTGGCCGTCCGCCGCAGCCCGCAGTCGCTGCGCCAGGCACTGGAGCAGGAGGCGCTGATCGCCTACGCGGCCGCCGCCTCGGGCGCCCACTCCCCGCAGCTGGTGGCCACCTCCGAGCTGGGCCCCGACGCCGCGATCCTGGTCTACGAGAACGTCGAGGGCCGGATCCTGGACGACCTCACGGACGCGGAGGTCACCGACCAGGTGATGGCCTCGCTCTGGGAGTCCGTCGCCGCCCTGCACGAGCGCCGGATCGCCCACCGCCGGCTCACCGGCGAATCGCTGCTGGTCGTCGACGAGAAGGCGGCCTGCCTGGTCAACCTCTCCGGCGGTGACATCGCCGCCACCGACCTGACGCTGCGCATCGACGTCGCCCAGCTGCTCACCACCTTCGCCCTGCGGATCGGCCCGGAGCGGGCGGTGACCACCGCCAACGCCGTCCTCGGCGCCGACCGGGTCGCGCAGGCGCTGCCGCTGCTGCAGCCGGTCGGGATGAGCCGCTCCACCAGGGTCGACCTGAAGAAGCTCACCAAGGAGCGGAAGACCGCCGCCCGGGCCCAGGCGCTGGAACAGGTCGCCGCCGGCGAGCGCACCCAGCAGCAGGCCGAGGAGGACATCGCGGTGGCCGGCGAGGACCTGCTCAGCCGGATCCGCGGCCAGATCCTCCAGATCGCCCCCGAGGCGCCGACCGAGACGGCCAAGCTGGAGCGGCTGAAGCCGAAGAGCCTGATCATGGTGATCGCGCTCACCTTCGCGGCCTACCTCGCGCTGACCACCATCAAGCCGGCCCAGCTCAAGCTCTCCCAGATGGACTGGGCCTGGGCGGCCGTGGCGCTCGCGGCCGCCGCCTTCAGCTACGTGGCCGCCTCGATGAGCCTGACCGGCTTCGTCCCGGAGAAGCTTCCGTTCCGGCGCACCGTGGCGGCGCAGCTGGCCGGCTCCTTCGTGAAGCTGGTCGCGCCGGCCGCGATCGGCGGCATCGCGCTGAACACCCGTTACCTGCAGAAGGCCGGCATCCGCTCCGGGCAGGCGGTCGCCTCGGTCGGCGCCTCCCAGCTGGCCGGCCTGACCGGGCACCTGCTGCTGCTGTTCAGCTTCGGCCTGATCACCGGCAGCCAGACCAACGGGGACCTCTCCGCCTCCCGTGCGGTGATCATCGGCGTGCTGACCGCCGCCGTGCTCGCCCTGGTGGTCGCGGCCGTCTCACCGCTGCGGCGGTTCGTGCTGAACCGGCTGCGGTCGCTGTTCTTCGGCGTGGTGCCCCGGATGCTCGACCTGATGCAGACGCCCAGCAAGCTCGTCACCGGCTTCGGCGGGATCCTGCTGCTGACGCTCTCCTTCACCGCGTGCCTGGACGCCTCGGTGCAGGCCTTCGGCGGCAGCATCAGCTTCTCGGCGGTCGCGGTGGTCTTCCTGACCGCCAACGCGGCCGGCTCGGCCATCCCCACCCCCGGCGGCATCGGCCCGGTCGAGGTCGCCCTGATCGGTGCGCTCACCGTCGCCGACGTGCCCCCGACGATCGCCACCCCGGCGGTCTTCCTCTACCGGGCGCTCACCTTCTGGCTGCCGGTCCTGCCCGGCTGGATCTCCTACAACGTGCTCCAGCGCAAGGGCGCGCTGTAGGTCCGGTCCGGCCGGACCGGACCTACAGCGCGCCCTTG
>NZ_JBHVWC010000026.1:0-69323 GCF_042882445.1 Kitasatospora sp. NPDC058218
ACGCCGGGGCCGGTTTAATTTCCCCCCCCCCCCCCGCCCCCCCGCCCGCCGCGCCCGGCGCGGGCGCGCCCGGCCCCCCGGGGGGGGCCCGCCCCCCCGGCGACCGGGTGTGCGGGGTCCTGCTGCGTCGGGCGGCGTGCGGTCAGTGCCCGAGCCGGCGGATCTCGAAGAGCTTGTAGGTGACGTCCACCCCCGCCAGCTGCCGGTCGGCACTGCCCAGCATCGTCAGCGAGCTGCCCGCCTCGGCGGCCAGTTGGGCGATCCGGCCGGCGTCGCCGAAGCTGTTGAAGGTGACGAGGGCCCGGCCGCCGGGCAGCAGCCGGTCGTGCACCTGGGCGAGGTAGCGGCCGAGCGCGCTGTAGCCGCGGTCGAAGATCGCCCACTCGACGTCCTGGGTGAACTCGAAGTCCTTCGGCGCCTCGAAGACGCTGCAGTTCCAGAAGACGGTGTCGAAGCGGGCCTCGGGGTCGAGCGCGTCGAACACGTCGCTGCGCAGCACCCGCACCCGGTCGGCGACTGCGTGCCGTTCGGCGTTGCGGGCGGCGCTGTCGACCGCGGTGTCGGTGATGTCGGTCGCGGTCACCCGCGCACAGCCGTGCAGCGCCGCCCAGACCGCGGTGACGCCGGCCCCGCAGCCGATCTCCAGGAAGCTGCCGCCCTGGGGGTAGGGGATCGCCCCGGTGTACCACTCGGTACCGGTACCCTGCCGCGGCTCGTAGGTGCCCGGGATCAAATCCCACTCCAGGCCGAGGAGTTCGAACGTGGTGGGCTCGGTCTCCGCCGTCCCCAGCTGCTCGACGAGACGGCGTCCGAGGTCGTAGCGCTCCTCGAACTTCTCGGATGTCTGCTCCATGGTTCTCTCCTCCAGGTGTCGATGTCCGATGGGCGTGGTTCGTTCCTGCTCCCGGGCCCGTCCGGCTCCCGGCCGGCCCGTCCCGGGCTGCGGGAGCGGCGCGGCGACGGCCCTCTCCCCCGTCTCCCGCCGGCGCCCGCTACCGCGGACTCACCAGCCGAGGCGCTCGCCGAGCAGCGACAGGTCGGCGGCGTACTTGGCGATGAACTCCGGCGACAGCTGCGGGATGTCCCGCGCCGGCCCGACCCCGGCGGCCCGGACGGCGGCCCGGAACCGGTCGGAGGGGATGACCGACCCGGGGACCGCGGCCTCCGGCCGCTTGAACCCGTGGACCAACGGCAGCGCCGAGTGCTGCCGCTGCCCCTCGGGCAGGGCGCGCATCGCGGCCTCGAAGCGGACGAACCAGTCGTCGTAGTCGGCCACCCGCTCGATCCGGTGACCGGCCTCGGAGAGCCAGTCCACGAAGCTGTCGAGCGATATCCCGTCGTCGTTCGGGTTGACCAGGCTGAAGGTCCGGTAGCCCTCGGCGCCGTGCCCGCCCAGGGTCACCACGGCGGCGGCGGTGAAGTCCACCGGCAGGCCGTCGTAGTGCGCCCGCCGGCGCCCGCCCCCGTCGTCGGTGCGGTAGAACGAGTGCGGCGCGATGCCGGTCGCGATGACGCTGAGCAGCAGCCGGGTGAACTGGTCGGGGACGTTCAGCTGCCCGGCGTAGCGGCTGTGCGCGAGGATCATGTTCGACCGGAAGGTGGTGACCGGGAGTCCGCACTGGTCGTGCGCCTCGCGGAGCAGGACCTCACCGGCCCACTTGCTGGTCGCGTAGCCGCCGGCGTAGCCCTCGTCGGTCTGCTGGACGGGGATGGCGACCCGGACGTCCGAGTCCTCGTCCAGGGGCCGCCCCGCCCGGGAGGTGGCGACGGCCACGCTGGAGATGTAGGTGAAGGGCTTGATCCGGCCGGTGAGCCCCAGGCGGATCAGTTCGGCCGTCCCGACCACGTTGGCCTCGAACAGGTGGTTGTACGGGAGAACGTGGTTCACCAGGGCGCCCGCGTGGACGATCACGTCCACGTCGTCGGCGAGCCGCTTCCAGGTCGTGTCGTCCAGGCCCAGCCGCGGCTCCGCGATGTCGCCCGCCAGGACTTCCAGATGCCCGTCGGCGAGCTCCCGGTAGCGGCGCACCAGTTCGTCGTCCCCGCTGACGAAGGCCTCGTCGAGGCGCTTGCGGGCCGCGTCCGCGTCCCGCCCGCGCACGACGCAGATCACCGTCCCGCCCACGGGGGCCAGCCGCTCCAGCCACTCCAGGCAGAGGAAGTGGCCGAGGTAGCCGCTCGCGCCGGTCAGCAGCACCGTCCGGGGCTCGCCGGTCGGCCCTGGGAGGGTCCGGGCGTCGGCGATCGTCCGGGTGTCGAGGAACTTGTCCAGCGTGAGGTCCTTCGCGTGGACCCTGGTGCCGTCCTCGCCGTGCACCGACGCGAAGGTCGTCCCGCTCGGGCCCGTCGCGCGCTTGGTCTCGATGTAGCCGGCCAGTTGCTGCAGGTCGTAGGCCGGGCTGATCACCGTGTCGACGGGGACGCGCACGCCGAAGATGTCGTGGAGCAGGTTGGAGAAGGAGACCGCGGTCAGGGAGTCCCCGCCGACGTCCCGGAAGTGCGCGGCGGGGCCGACCTCGACGGTCGAGCCCGCGAGCAGCGCCCGGGTGGCCCGCTGGACGGTCTCCAGCACCGGCCGGTCGGCGCCCGTGCGGCGCAGCTCCAGCAGCTCCTGGCTCTCCCGGGCGGCTATGTCGGCGTACAGCTCCTCCAGTTGCCGGCCGTAGCGCTCCTGGAGCCGGGGCCGCAGCAGCTTGCGGTGGTCCGAGAGCAGGCCGTTCGCCTGGTTGAACGGCTCGGTCTCGATCAGGACGTCGCGCGGGATCTCGTAGGAGTTCAGACCGGCTTCCCCGGCGATCTGCTGAAACGATTCGCTCAGGAGCTGACGGAGGTTCTCCGGCTCGCCGCCGAACTGTTCGAGGGCGGCCGGCGTGGGCACCACCACGGCCAGCAGATAGGACCGCTCGCTGTTGCCGTACACGAAGATCTGCCGGACCAGCGGGCTGGCCGCGAACTCGGACTCCAGTCGCGCGGTGGCCACGAACTCGCCCTGGGACAGCTTCAGCACGCTCTTGCGGCGGTCCAGGATGGTGAACCGGTCCGGCCCGAGCTCGGCGACGATGTCGCCCGTCCGGTAGTAGCCGTCCTCGTCGATGATCTCCGCCGACAGCTCGGGCTGCTTGTAGTACCCGGGGACGATGGCCTCGGACTTCAACAGCAACTCCCCCCGCGGGTGCGGGGAGTCGGTCCGGTAGTAGCCGAGTTCGGGCACGTCGGCCAGCTTGTAGTCGATCACCGGCGGGCGGAGCAGCTTGTCGTCGACCGAGACGGCGGCGGCCTCGGTGGAGCCGTAGATGATGGTCAACTCGAAGCCCAGCAGCGCCTCGACGAAGACCCGCAGCTCGGCGGAGAGCGGCGCGGAGCCGCAACTGGCCCAGGCGAGCCGGCCGCCCAGGAGCTTCTCCCGCAGCTCGGTCAGGACGTCCGCCTCGACGGCCTGCCGGTCGGCGCCGGCGAGCACCCGCCGGTCGAGCTCGCTCTGGTACTTCTGGTAGAGCATTTCGCAGACCCGTGGCACCAGCGACAGCTCGGTGGGCCGGACCATCGCGATGTCCTCGAAGAAGGTCGACATGTCGCTGCTCGCCGTGAAGTAGCTGATCCCGCTGCGGGCGAGGGTGTTCTTCAGCGACGAGTGCCCGGCGACATGGCTCATCGGCATGTAGTTGATATTGATGGCGAGGAGGTCGGAGAACAGTTTCGACCAGGCGCCGCCCCACATCGCGCTCAACAGCCGGTCGGTGTACATCGCGCCCTTGGGCGTTCCGGTGCTTCCCGAGGTGTAGATGAGCATCGCCAGCGGGTCGTCGTCGTCCTCGGGCACGAACAACGGCGCGTCGGGGAGCGCGGATCCGCGGCCGACGACCTCCGTCAGGGTGTCGACGACCACGTCGCGGCCGGCCTGTTCCAGGCGCTCCCGGGCGGCGGTGAACTTCTCGAACTGGTCGCTGACTTCCGGGTGGTAGTCGAAGACCACCAGTCGGCGGGCCGAGGAGTTCGCCAGCAGGAGGTCGACGGCGACGTGCAGCCGCTCGATGCTCGCCGCGACGACGAAGGGCTCGGTCTCCTCGACGATCGAGGCGAGTTGCGGGAGCGGGGCGCTGGTCTGCAGCGGGACGCTGACCACGCCGAGGTAGTTGCAGGCCAGATCGACGACCGAGTAGTCACCGCTGGCGAAGCCGAGCAGCGCGATCCGTTCACCCGGCGTCAGCGGATGGTCCGGGTGGCGGTGCCATTCCGCGGCCACCGCGCGGACCCGCCCCCAGAGTTCGCTGTAGCTGGTCGTCTCGTAGTGGCCCAGGAGGCGGAGCGAAACGCGGCCGGTGTCGGCATCCCGCACGAACTCCTTCGCGCGTTCACCGATTGCGGGCCGATCCGTGTGGCGCTGCATGACATTTGCTAACGTTTGCGCAAGCCGCATTCTGGGTCTCCGCATCGCATCGCTGGCAGACTGTTGTGGCTGGAATTCGAAGGACCGGTGCTCGTCGGCCTGCACGCCGACGACGGCACACTCTTCTCCCGGACGATCCGTCCGTCGCTCCGAGTTCGTGCCCCGATGCTAACCAGAGCCGAACCGGGTTCCTGAACAAACGAACGACGATCTGTCAGGTCGGCCGTATGCCGGTCACCGCGCGGCGAGTTCTCCCGGGCGCGCACAAAGTCCTTCGCCTGCGGTCTTGTTGCCGACCGGGCGGTGGTGACGGGGGAAGCGGCGCGGGGCTCGGCGCCGCCGACCCGGCGCATGCGACCCGACCGAACGACGCCGCCCGGGACCGCCCACCGGAGCCCGGGGGCCGGTAGTTGACACGCTTGCCGTGTTCGCCTTGCGAAGGTCTGGTTACTTAGGGCAGCATCAAGCTTATGCAATATAGCGCGCACACAATTATCGCGGACGCGGGTTGAGCGCGCTCAAGATCATTCTAGTGGGAGGGACGTGCCCATGTCAGGCAGCTCGGCTCCGAGTGAACACCGAACGGGAGGCGACGCCTTGGCAGCATCCGAGGCAGCGCCCGAGACGGCGGCATCCGAGGTCCAGCAGGACTCCCTGCGCTGGTCGGCACGGTTATGGGTGTCGCTGCTGATCTTCAGCGGCGTGATCCTGCTCGACGGGCTCGACGTCTCGATGATCGTGGTGACGATCCCCGAGATCCAGAACGAGCTCGGGATGACCGCAGCCACCGCTCAGTGGCTGGTCGGCGCCTACATCCTCGCCTTCGGCAGCTTCCTGCTGCTGGGCGGCCGGGTCGCCGACCTGTTCGGCCGGCGGCGGGTGCTGATCATCGCGATGGCCGCTTTCGCGGTCGTCTCGCTGTTCGGCGCGCTCGCCGACAGCTCGATGCTGCTGATCGTCTCCCGCTTCGTCAAGGGCATGGCGGCGGGCTTCGCCGCCCCGGCCGCGATGTCGCTGCTGACCACGACCTTCCCCGAAGGCCCGCAGCGCAACAAGGCGTTCGGCATCTTCAACGTCTTCGAGGCCTCCGGCTACTCCTCCGGCCTGCTGGTCGGCGGCATGCTCGCCGCCCTGAACTGGCGGTCCATCTTCATCCTGCCGATCCCGCTCTCCATCCTGCTGCTCATCGGCGCGCTGCGCTTCCTGCCGCCCGACCCGCCGCGCACCGAGCGGCCGCGCCTCGACATCGGGGGCGCCGCGACCCTGCTCACCGGCACCCTGCTCCTGGTCTTCACCGTGGTCTCCGCCGCCGAGGCCGGCTGGAGCTCGGTCCGGACGGTCGGCGGATTCGCCCTCTCCGCCGCCCTGTTGGCCGCCTTCCTGATCATCGAGCGCAGCGTGAAGGAGCCGCTGATCCGGCTCGACATCTTCCGCAACCGCAGCCTGGTGAGCGCCAACATCAGCATCGCCCTGCTGTACGGCGGCGCGATGGGATTCCAGTTCCTGCTCGCGCTCTACCTGCAGGACCTCCAGGGCTGGAAGCCGTGGCAGATGGCACTGGTCCTGCTGCCGGCCGGCCTCATGGTGGTCATCATCGGCCCCAAGCTCGGCGCCCTGATGGAGCGGTTCGGCGTGACCAAGGTGCTGATGGTCGGGCTGGTGGCGTTCCTCCCCTGCTACCTGCTGATGCTCTTCATCGGCCCCGAGCCGGACCTCTGGCGGATCCTGCTGCCCGCGTCGGTGCTGTGGGGCGTGGGCTTCGCGCTCAGCATCGCGACACTGATGGTGGCCGGCACCAACGGGATCGCGGACGAGGAGCAGGGGCTCGCGGCCGGCCTGCTCAACAGCTCGCTTCAGGTCGGCGGCGCCTTCGGCCTCGCGGTCGTCACCGCCGTCATCATGCCCGGCACCGAGCTGTCGATGTTCTACCCCGGGCTCGCGGTCATCCTGGGCTTCGCCGTCCTCACCCTCATGGCACAGTTGACGCATCGTCAGAAATGATCCACCGGCACGACCGGCGCGGCGGGACCGGGACTCCGGTCCCGCCGCGCCGGGGCGGGCCCGATCCCTACCGGACAACCGTCCGGTTCCCGCCGGAGCATCGGAGCGCCCCCACGGGCACCGCGGTGCGACCGGGTCAGGCGAACCGCGCCAGCCTCCGACCGGCCGCCCGCGCCCACACCTCCGGGAGCCGTGCCCGCGCCGCCTCGGCGGCCGCCAACTCCAGCCCGTACAGCACGCCGTAGCCGAACGCCTCGCCGGACCCGGCCGCCCGCTCCCGCAGTGCGGCCGCCGCCACCACCGCGTCCTGGTGCTCCCCGAGCACCTCCTGGACGGCCTTCATCCGCGCGACGTACCGCTGCGCCGCCGGGCCGGCCACCGGCACCGCCGTCTCCCCCGCGTAGCGGGCCCGCTTGGCCGCCTTCCGTGCCTCGTGCAGCGCGGCGTCCCGCCCCGGCCCGCCGACGGCCGCCAGCCGGATCCGCTCCGCCGTGCGCCGCTGCTCCCGGGCCGCCACCTTGGCCAGCTCCGACGCGGCGGCCCGCCCCGCCCGCCCGCGCAGCGGCGGATCCGCGAGCAAGGCGGCCAGACCCTGTGCCAGGGCGCGCCGCCGCCCGCTGTCCAGCGCCGCGACGACCTCCGGGCGCACCTTGCGGTACTCCTCCCGGCCCCACCGCTCCAGTCGCCGGACGAGCCGCTCCGGCCCGCAGGGCGCCGGCAGCTCCCGGGCCCGCGCCACCAGCCGCTCACCCAGCACCTCGCCGTCCCGGGCCCGGCCGAGGGCCTCCCCGAGCCACCGCAGCTCGGCCACCAGCTCGTCGGTCGCGCCGGGCACGAACAGCCGCCGGTACGTCCGCAGTGCGCTGCGCAGCCGCCGGCAGGCGACCCGCATCCGGTGCACCGCGTCCGGCTCGTCCGCCCGCACCGCGTCGTCGAGGCCGGCGAGCACCTCGGCCTGCGCCCCGATCCGGTCGAGCACCACCGCGCCCACCGTGGTGTCGGTTGCGGCCATGCGCGTTCACCCCTCCCGTCGGGGCCTGCGGGACGCCTTCCAGGCTAGCCCGCCGGCCCCGGGCGGGCGCGGGCCGAACCCGGCCGGGGGCGGGCCGAACCCGGGCGGGCGCGGGCCGAACCCGGCCGGGGGCGGGATCCGGCCGGACCGGGATCAGGGCCTCAGCTGGAGCGCCAGCGACATCGTGTAACCGACGAGGGCGGCGAAGAAGCAGACGGCGGTGGCGTGGCGCGGGGTGAAGGGCAGCCCGGACAGCGAGGGGAAGAGGAGAACGGCGGTGCCGGCGGCCAGGTCGGCGATGTAGAGGCCACCGGGCGGGACCACGCCGGTGGTGCGGGCCGCCCAGCCGGTGGCGACCAGGAAGCCGGTGAGCAGGACGAATCCGGAGAGCAGCCCGGAGCCGATGCTGGCGAGCGCGGGGTGCGGCTCGGGCGGCTCCTCGCCCTCGGGCAGGGCGGGGCGCAGCCGGTGGGCGACGGCGAGGGCCGTGACGGCGACCGTCACGGCCGCGGCGGCGCTGAGCAGGGGGCCAGGGTTCACCTGCGGCTCCTGGAGGTCGGGGGGTGGTGGCCGAGGGCCGCGGCCAGCGCGGCCGGGACGAGGACGGTGAGGATCACGACGGTGGCCCAGACGGACGGTTCGAGCGCGGGCGGCGGCCCGCCGACCGGGGGCGGGGGTGGCCCGACGACCGCGACCGTCGCGATCGGGCCCGGGGTCGGCGTGAGAGCCGGCCCGGGCGTCGGCGGGGGCGTCGGGACCGTCGGCGATGTGACGGTCGCGGTGGCCGTCGGGCGTGGAGCGGCGGGCGACGCCGGGGCCGCACCGACGAGCGGGGCGGCCGACGGCGCTCCGGCCGGAGGCGGGTGCTGCGCAACCTCGGGCCCGGGCGACGCGGGCCGGCTCGGGTCGGGCGGCGCGGCAGGTGCCGGCGGGGGCACGGCAGGGGACGGCGCGGGCACGGCAGGGGACGGCGCGGGCGAGGGCGCGGACGGCGACGCGGCAGGCTGCGGTGAAGGCGTCGACGTGTGCGCCGGTACCGGGCAGTGGATCGGCGGTGGGTGGACGGACGGTGGCGCGGGCGGCGAGGGCGGCGAAGGCCAGTGCGGCGAAGGCCAGTGCGGCGCGGGAGGGGACGGCGGCGACGCAGGCGGCGGAACCGGCGGCGACGGTCGGAGCGGCCCGTGCACCGGGACCTGCCCCGAGGCGTGCCCCGGGGTCTGCGCCGCGGGGGCCGCGGGTGGACGCGGGTGCGCCGAGCCGGTGGCGTGGTCCATCGGCCGATTGTCGGATCACCTCCGCCGCCGGCGGCAGCCCCTGACGCCCGCTCACCCCGGCTCCCCCGTCCAAACCCATCCCCCTGGTGAACTCCCGGCCCCCGCACCACGAACGGGCGACCGATGGCGAACCATCTGTTCGCCATCCGCCGACGCACCCTCGTGCGGCGTGTAAGCGTCGTGGCATACTCCGGGGCATGACGACTTCCACCCCTGCGACCAGGGCCCTGCGGGCCGCGGTGTTCACCGCGCTCGCCGTGCCGCTGTCCGCGCTGGGCCAGGTCGTCATCACCGGTCGCCCGCTGCCGCTCGCTCTGGTGGCCGCCGCGACCGCCGTCGTCTTCCTGGTCGCGACCGCACTGGCCGGCCGGGAACGCCGGCTGCTGCACATCTCGGCCGTGCTGGTCCCGGTCGAGCTGCTGCTCAACACCACCTTCAACCTGGGCCAGGCCGGCTGCGGCCCCGTCCTCGGGGCGGAGCACGCCCCCGCACGCGGCATGAACCTGCTGGTCTGCGGCGGCGGTTCGGTGGACGGGTCGCTGTTCTCGGGACCGTTGGGGCACGCCGGGCCGGTCGCACCGGCCGCCACCCAGTTGCTGGTCCTGCTGGTCCATCTGCTGGTCGCGCTGGCCGCCGCGACCTGGCTGCGGCTGGGCGACGCCGCGCTGTCCGGCCTGGCCCGGGCCCTGCGCGCACTGCGCCAGTCGCTCGCGGCCCCGCTGCGGGCGCTGTTCCTGCTGCTGGCGCCGGTGCCGGTCCGCCCGGTGCGGCGGGTGCCGCTGCCGGTCTCGGACCGGCCCCTGCCGCTCCGCGAGGCCGTGGTGCTCAGCCCGGCGCCGCGGCGCGGTCCGCCGGCCTTCGCGCCTGCCTGCTGACGCCCGGCGTCCGGCACCGCCCCGTCCGTGAGGGCGGCACGCCCTGACACCCCGGCACCCTGACACCCCGGCGTCCTGACACCCCGGCGTCCGGAACCACGGACGGGCCCCGGGCCACCGCCCCGGCGCCCCGCAGGCAGCGCGCCCGACTCCCGCGTTCACCGATCCCAGCCCCCTCGCGCCCGCGGCGCCCCTTGCCGCGCCGAGGCGGGCACCCCCGCGCGCATTCGCGCGCCGCGTACAGGAGTTGACCCACCATGGCCCAGCCCACCGGACAGCAGCCCGGCCGCAAGCAGTCCCAGCGCGTGAGCGCCCGCGAGCGGATCCAGGAGGCGCAGCAGCGCGAGCGGCTCGCCGCCAAGCGCCGGCAGCGGATCGTCGTCGGCGTCTCGATCGTCGCCGTCCTCGCCCTGGCGGGCGGTACGGCGCTGGCGATCAACGCGGCGGGCGGCGACACCTCGTCCACCGCGTCCGCCGCCGCCGAGCCGACCGCGCTGGTCGTCCCGGCCAACGCCACCGGCCCGGACGGCACCGTGATCGTCTACGGCAAGGCGGACGCCGCCCACACCCTGCAGGTGTTCGAGGACTTCCGCTGCCCGGTCTGCAAGAGCTTCGAGACGACCAACGGCGACACCGTCAAGAAGCTGGCGGACGACGGCACGGTCAAGGTGGAGTACCACCTGGCCGCGTTCCTCGACAAGAACCTCGGCGGCAAGGGCTCGCGCACCGCGCTCGCCGCCGTCGGCGCGGCGCTCAACGAGGGCGTCGACAAGTTCAAGCAGTTCCACGACGTGCTGTACGCCAACCAGCCGGACGAGCGCGAGGACGGCTTCGGCGACGTCAACCACCTGCTGGACCTGGCCGACCAGGTGCCGGGCCTGAAGACGGACGCCTTCGTCAAGGCGGTCACCGAGCGCACCTACGGGCCGTGGGCGAAGAAGGTCGCGGACGCCTTCAACGACAGCGGGGTGACGGGGACGCCGACGGTCAAGCTGGACGGCAAGCCGATCACCCTGTTCAGCGGGAAGAACGCGGTGACGCCGGAGCAGTTCACCGCCCAGGTGAAGCAGGCCGCGGGCTTGCAGTGAGCACCACCGGCCCGGCCGATCACCCGGCCGGGCCGGCCCTTCACACCCACCGGAGTGCTCTGCCATGACCGCCCCGACCGCCGTGAACCCGCCCCGCCCCGTCCCCGCCACCACCGCACCGCCGGGCCGTACGCCGATCGGCGCGGGCCGGGCGTTCGCCCTGTTCCTGTTCCTCGGCGGACTCCTCGGACTGGCCGCCTCGGCCGTCCTGACCTTCGACAAGCTCCGCATCCTGGAGAACCCGTCCTACGTCCCCAGTTGCAACATCAACCCGGTGATCAGCTGCGGTTCGGTGATGCGCACCGAGCAGGCGGAGGTCTTCGGCTTCCCGAACCCGCTGCTGGGCCTGGCCGCGTTCGGGGCGCTGGCGGCGGTCGGCGCCGGGCTGCTGGCCGGTGCCGCCTACCGCCGCTGGTTCTGGCTGGGCCTGCAGGCGGGCACCCTGACCGGCGTCGTCTTCGTGCACTGGCTGATCGACCAGGCGCTGTACGACATCGGCGCGCTGTGCCCGTACTGCATGGTGGTCTGGGCGACGGTGGTGCCGCTGTGCTGGTACACCACGCTGCACAACCTGCGCTCCGGGGTGATACCGGTCGGCCCCCGGCTGCGACCGGTGGTCCGCGAGGCCGCCCGCTACCACTGGGCGCTGCCGGTCCTGTGGGCCGCCGTGATCGCGCTGCTGGTCCTGAACCGGTTCTGGTACTACTGGAGCACCCTCCTCTGAGCCTGCGGCGCCGGTGGCCGCGTCCCGGCCGGGCCGGGGCGGGGCCACCGGCGGACAGGGCCTATCCGAAGACCGCCCGGCGGAAGGCGTTGCGCAGGTCGGTGAGCGGCTGGATCTCGCGGCCGTAGTGCACCTTGTTGGTCAGCAGCAGCGCCCAGCGGCCCAGCCGGCGGGAGACCCAGATCCCGGTGCCGGTGAAGCCGTAGTGGACGAAGGTGCCCTCGGCGGGGTCGGTGCCGGGGGCGCAGAGCCAGGACAGACCGCGCGCCGGGGTGAGCCCGCCGGTCTGTTCGCGCAGCGACTCGGCGATCCAGGGCCCGGCCCAGGGCAGCACGGCCGGCGGGTCGAGCAGCGCGGTGAGGAGGCGTTCGAGGTCGCGGGCGGTGGAGAAGGCGCCCGCGTTGCCGCAGACGCCACCGAGCAGCCGGGCCGAGGGGTCGTGCACCACCCCGCGCAGGTGGGCGCCGGTGGCCTCGTCGTACTCGGTGGGTGCGGTGCGCGCGGTCCCGGCCGGGCCGAGCGGGCCGAACCGGGTGTCGGCCATCCCGAGCGGGCGCCAGACCTGCCGCTGCGCGAGCGCGTCGAGCGGGGCGCCGGCCAGGTGCTCGACGAGGTGGCCCAGCAGCACGGCGGCGCGGTCGGTGTACTCGACGGCGCTGCCGGGCGGGCGGTGCAGCGGGGCGGCGAGGACGCCGGCCAGGATCGCCTCCCGGTCCCGGCCGTAGCGCTGCTCGAACTCGGTCCGCAGCGGCATTCCCGCCGTGTGGGTGAGGAGTTGACGCGCCGTCACCAGCCCGGTCGGCTGCCCGGCGGCGGGCGGCCAGTAGGTGCCGAGCGGGCGGTCGAGCGGGAGCCGGCCGGCCTGCCACAGGGCGCCGGCGCAGGGCCAGAGTGCGACGATCTTGGTCAGGCTGGCGAGGTCGAAGAGCGTGTCGGGCCCCATCTCCAGCCGCCCGTAAGGGCCTTGACCGAGCGGGCCGGCGCTTCCGCGCTCGCGCACACCGCCGGCGTCCCCGACGGCCCAGACGCCGCCCGCCCCGACACGGTGCAGCCCGGCCGTCACCAGCCGCGCCAACTCCCCACCGGGGGAGGCGGGCACGGCCGGCGGGTCGGGGGCGGCGGCTCGTCGCGGATGCTCGTCCATGCCTGCCCCCGCCCGCTCGGCCACCGGTCCGCCGGGAGCCTACCCAGCGGGCGGGCGGTCAGACGGCGGGCACGCCGTCGAACTCCTTGCCGAGGCAGATGCTCTGCGGGTGGTCGCGGTAGATGCCGAACTTCTGGATCGGGTCGTACCCCTCGGAGCCGTAGAGCGCGACCGCCTCGGGCTGCTCGGTACCGGTCTCCAGCACGAACCTGGTCCGACCGGCCTCGGCGGCGGTCCGCTCCAGCCGGCGCAGCACCGTCCGCGCGAGGCCCCGCCCGCGGGCGGCGGGGACGACGAACATCCGCTTCAGCTCGGCGTCGCCGTCCCGCATCCCGTGCGGGCCGGCCTGCTTGGCCCGCCAGCCGCCGCAGGCCACCGGCTCGCCGTCGAGGTAGGCGATCAGGAACAGACCGGCCGGCGGCTCGAAGTCGTCGGGGTGCAGCTCGGTGAGGTCGCCCTCGCCGTAGCGGCGGACGTACTCCTCCTGCACCTCGGCCGAGAGTCGCTGGGCGTCCGGGTGGCCGTAGCCGGTGACGCGGATCTCGATGCTGTCGCCCTTGCTGTCCCGCGTGCCGGCGGTCCCGGTGATGCTCTCCATGGTTGAAAAGCCTACGACCCGGGGTCAGCGGCCCTCGAACCGGGCGACCCACTCGTCCTTGCCGAACATCCGGGCGGTGTCGAGGGCGGACGGCGTACCGGCCGTCGGGTCGGCGCCGCCGGCCAGCAGGGCGGTGAGCACGTCCTCGGCGCCCTTGAAGACGGCGCCGGCCAGCGGGGTCTGGCCCCGGTCGTTGGCCCGGTCGGGGTCGGCGCCGCGGGCCACCAGGGCGGTGACGGTGGCGGCGTGGCCGTGGTACGCGGCGAGCATCAGCAGGCTGTCGCCGCGGTCGTTGGTGAGGTTGGCGGGCGCACCGGCGTCGACGTAGGCGGCGAGGGTGTCGGTGTCACCGGCCCGGGCCGCGTCGAAGAGCTTCCCGGCCAGATCGATCACCTCGGTGTCCGGGGCGTCGGCGGGCTGCTGGCTGGCGGCGTCGGTCATGGCGGGCCTCTCCTGGGCGTTCTCGGGCGCCCCCGGGACTCGCCCCGGGAGCTTCTCGGTCGGTCGGTCGCGCGTACCGCACCGTAGCGGCCCGGTACGCGGGCGATCCAGCGCGCGTCCGCCACGCGGACGGCGGCCGGATTGCGGCATTCCCCGTACGACACGCGTGCGGGAAGGTTTCGCAGCCATTCGAGCGAACTTCCCGGTACCCCCGGAAGCTTCCCGCCCGCCCACCGGGAATACCTCGCCGCGCCGGTACACAGGGCCGCCCGGCCCCCGTTCGGGGCGGTTCGCATACCTCCACGTGGCCCACAGGCCGGTATTGACCGATAAAACCACCCATTTGCACCGTTCCATCATCTATTACTTTTTGTCACGATTAGGGCACTTTCCGTGACACTGTCCCTGTCCCCCTCCCCGAGGAGCAGACTGTGATCCTCTCGATTTCCGGCATCGTCCTGTTCGGCACCATCGCCTTTCTCTTCTTCCGCAGGGACGGACTAAAGGTCTCCCACGCCATCGTCTGCGCCCTCCTCGGCTTCTACATCGCCGGCTCCTCGATCGCTCCGAGCATCACCGCGGGCGGCGCCAGCCTGGCCAGCCTGCTCGGCGGCCTCAAGTTCTAGCGCGGCCACTCCCCCGTCAGGGCCCGGGCGCGGATCCCACCGCCCCGGGCCCCGTCGTACACCCGACGCCGATCCCTGAACCCGACCGTCCCACTCGCCCGGGGAGCCAAGGAATGCCGCTCAACCGCCACCTCAGCAAGGGCCGCGACCTCGCCCGCACGGCCGGCGACCACGCCTCCGACATGTTCGCGCCGCTGACCGTCATCGGGCGCGGACTGCGCCACCACGTCGCCTGGACCAAGGGCCGCTGGCAGGCCACCCCGAAGGAGCGGCGCGGGCCGACGGTCTTCCTGACCGCCGCCATGCTGCTCGGCATCTACCTGCTGCCGCACGGGCTGCTGTTCGCCCTGGTCGCCCTGATGGCCAGCGCCGCCTGGAACGGGCGCTCCCCCAAGGGGCCGCCGACCCCGCCCGAGCCGGACGTCGCCGACGTCAAGCTGACCGCCCTGTACGCCGCGCTGACCCCGTACCTGGCCGCGCCGGACGACCTCGCCCCGCTCTACCACCACGAGGGCGCCTACAAGGACGTCTTCGGCTCCTGGGAGTTCGACGCCGAGGGGCGGCTCGCCCGGCTGGAGCTCGTCTACCCGGCCTACTTCACGGACACCGAGCCCGCCGCCCGGGCCCGGATCGAGCAGGTCGTCCAGGGCAAGGCCGGCCGCGCCCGGGAGTACCGCTTCGACTGGGACGAGGAGTCCAACCGGCTGCGGATCGCCGCGCTGACCCCACTGGCCACCGACATCGCGGCCCAGCGCTTCGTGACCACCCCCGGCGAGATCGTGCTGGGCTTCACCGACGAGGACGGCAGCGCCCGGACCATCCCGCTGGGCCAGGGCGCCGCGATCACCCAGCAGCCGCCGGTGGTCTGGCGCACCGGCCCCCGCTCGGGCGAGCCGCACCTGCTCGCGCTCGGCGTGACCGGCTACGGCACCTCCAGCCTGATCCGCTCGATCGCGCTCCAGGCCCTGCCCTTCGGCGACCTCGTGGTGATCGACGGCGCCGGCACCGGCGAGCACGCCTGCCTGGTCAACCGGCCCGGGGTGCACACCGTGGAGACCAGCCTGCACGGCGCGCTGGCCGCGCTGGAGTGGGCCGCCCAGGAGACCGAACGCCGGCTGACCGCGCTGAACACCGCCCGGCACGCGGGGACGGCGCCGCCCGAGGACGTCACCCGACCGCTCTGGCTGCTGCTCGACCACCCGACCGAGCTGAGCGAACTGGCCCACGCCGAGGGCCGGCCGGACCCGCAGGACCTGCTGGAACTCCCCCTGCGGCACGGCCGGGCCGCCCGGGTCACCGTGGTGATCGCCGACGACATCGACGCCCGGGACCGGATCACCCCGACCGTCCGGGCCACCACCCGGGCCCGCGTCCTGCTCGGCCCGACCGGCCCGGAGGAGGGCTACGCCGCGCTCGGCGCACCGCTGGACATCGTGCCCGCCGCACACGCCCCGGCCGGCCGCGGCTACGCCCGGATCGGCACCGGCACGCCGGTCCGCCTCCAGGTGCCCGCCACCGTCGACCCGCTGGACGAGGAGGCGCCGGCCCAGCTGCGCGAGGCGGTGATCGCCCTGCTCCCGCACCGCGACACCCGGACGGAGGCGGCCGCGCCGGTCGACCTCCCACCCCGCCCGGTGGGCCCGCCGCCGGTGCCGCCGGCCGAGCCGGTCCAGCAGCCGCAGCCGGTCGACCTGGGCAAGGAGCACACCGCCCTGCGGTTCCGTCCACTGGCCTGAACGGGTCGGCCGGGGCGGGGCGGCGTACGGCGACGGAACCCGCCCCGGTACGCTCGTGGTGGAAAGGCCGACCGATCACCAGATGTGAAATAGGTGACACCTGGGGTGATATCCACGGCCAGATGTGACAAATCGGGCGCCGGTGGGTACAAACAGGGGCGGCACGACAGACGACGCATGTCCCGGGACGGGAATCTTCGTCGGAAGCCGAGCGTTGACCGAACGACGAAGAACAGCGACCACTAGTCCTGTGGGCCATAAGCCCGGGAGGCACGATTCATGAGCGAGCGAGCTCTCCGCGGCACGCGACTCGGGGCCACTAGCTACGAGACCGACCGTGGTATCGATCTGGCTCCCCGCCAGACCGTCGAGTACGCATGTCAGAACGGACACCGATTCGAGGTTCCTTTCTCGGTCGAGGCGGAGATCCCCTCGGCCTGGGAATGCCGCTTCTGCGGCCAGGAGGCAGTACTCCTCGACGGTGACGAACCTGAGGAGAAGAAGACCAAGCCCACGCGTACCCATTGGGACATGCTGATGGAGCGCCGCACGCGCGAGGAGCTGGAGGAGGTGCTGGCCGAGCGGCTGGCCGTTCTCCGCTCCGGAGGGATGAACCTCGCGGTACACCCGCGGGACACCCGCAAGAGCGCCTGACCCCGCTCCCGCCCCAGCGGGAGCACGCGAAAAGGGACCCTGGCCCCCAGGGTCCCTTTCGCGTTGTCCGCGGGCGCCGCACCCGGCACCCGCGAAAGCCTGTGGCCACCCGGAGCTCCGGGTGGCCACAGGCTTTCGGTCAGCCCTTCAGCGGCGGCCGGTAGGCGGTGTCCGGCCCCTGCGGGCCCATGCCCGGCTCGACCACCTCGCCCTGGATCACCTTGCCGTCCGGGCGGTGGATGCGCAGCTGCTCCTGCAGCCGCATCGCGTCCGCGAGCGGATCGGCGCCGACGGCGGCGGTGCTGCGCAGCGCCTTGTCCGCGAAGCGGCGCCCGGCGGCCCGCCAGAGCGCCCGGGTCGGCGGGAACAGCAGGGTCAGCGCCAGCGCGTCCGAGAGGAAGCCCGGCAGCATCAGCAGCAGGCCGGCCAGCACGGTGAGGCTGGTGCCGGTCTGGGGCTGCTGCGACTTAGGGTCCCGGCTCTGGTCGATCGCGGCCGAGAAGGCCTTCAGCCCCGCGCGCTTGATCAGCGAGCCGCCGATCACCGCGCCGGCGATCAGCAGCAGTACGACGGTCAGGGCCCCCAGCCACGAGCCCACCTGGACCAGCAGCCAGATCTCCAGCACCAGCCAGGCGGTGACCACCAGCGGCAGCACCCGGCGGAGCTTTCCGCGCCGGGCCTGAGGGGCAGGGGTAGCTTGCTGGGTCACGGTACGAATCCACTCCATAGCGGTGCTCTGCGCGCCGCACGGGAGGTCCGGGCCGGCTACGGCACCACCTGGTCCAACGATCCGCCGTCGGCCGGTGTTCCAGCCCGCCCCGAGCACCGGGTCAGGCGGCCCCGGAGGCGGGCGGGCGGGACGCCCGCCGGGTCAGGCGGGCCCGGCGCCGAGCGGGCGGGAGACCCGGCGGCGGCCGATCAGCACGGCCGCTCCGCAGGCCAGCAGGCCCGCGACGGCCAGCGTCCACTCGGGCACGGCGCCCACCCGGTCGGCCACCGTGGTGCCGTCGCGCAGCGGGACGACGGCCGACAGCTCGGCGGCGGTCAGCTCCTCGGTCTGCTGGACCACCGAGCCGTCGGGGGCGATCACGGCGCTGATCCCGCTGGTGGCGGCGATCAGCACGGCCCGGCCGTGCTCGACGGCGCGCAGCCGGGACATCGCGAGCTGCTGCTCGGGCTGGCCGGTCTTGGCGTAGGTCGCGTTGTTGGTCTGGACGACGAGCACCCGGGCGCCCTGGTCGACGGTGTCGCGGACGATCTCGTCGTACGCCACCTCGAAGCAGATGACGTCGCCGATCCTGGCCGGGCCCAGCTGCATGACGCCGTTGTGGTCGCCGGGGTAGAAGTCGCGGGCGACCCGCTGGAGGCGGGTGATCACCTTGGAGAGCTGGTCGCGGAACGGCACGTACTCGCCGAACGGGACGGGGTGCTGCTTGGTGTAGGAGGCGCCGGGGCCGGTCTTCGGGTCCCAGACGATGCCCTCGTTCTGGACGTGCTGCTCGTCCGGGCCGTCGACCAGGGTGCCGACCAGGGTGGGCACGCCGACCGCCTTCACGGCCTCGTCGATGCGCCGGTAGGCCAGCGGGTCGCTGAACGGGTCGAGGTCGGAGGAGTTCTCCGGCCAGATCACGATGTCCGGCTTCTCGACCTTGCCGGCCTTGATGTCGGCGGCGAGCTTCTCGGTGGCGGCGGCGTGGTTGTTGAGGACCATCATCGGCCGGCCGAGGAAGTCCATGCCCGGGTTGGGCACGTTGCCCTGGATCAGGGCGACCTTGACGGTGTCGGCGGGCGCGGTGGGCACCGGGACCAGGTAGCCGGCCAGCAGCGCCGCGACGGCGCCGAGCGCGGCCAGCGCGGCCGCCCGGGGGGCCCGCCGGGGGCCGCGCAGCCGCAGCGCCGCCCAGGCCAGCAGAGCGCCGGACAGCGCGACCGCGAAGGTGACCAGCGGGGCGCCGCCGATCGCGGCGAGCGGCGTGAACGGAGTGGCGGTGTTGGCGAAGGCGAGCCGGCCCCAGGGGAAGCCGCCGAGCGGCAGCCGGTCGCGGGCCCACTCCTGGGTGACCCAGAGGCAGGCCGCCCAGAGCGGCCAGCCGGGCAGCCGGGAGGTGAGCGCGAGACCGGAGCCGAGGGCCGCCAGGAAGAGCGCCTCGATCACCGAGAGCCCGACGGTGGCGTCCCAGCCGACCACCCTCAGCCAGCTGAGCAGCAGCAGGAAGAACGGCAGGCCGAAGGCGAAGCCCGTCCAGGCGGCCTGCCGGGCGGTGCGGCCCAGGGTGAGCAGCGAGAGCGCGGCGACGCCGACCAGCGAGAGCGGCCAGAGGTCGAAAGGCGGGAAGGAGAGGGCGAGCAGCAGCCCGGCGAGCACGGCCAGTCCGGTGCGGGGCAGCCCGGACCGGACCTTGGTGAGGGCGCGGGCGGCGCGGCCGGGGGCGGCGGGCGTCACGGACGCCTCGGGGAGGGCATCCGGCCGCTCCTGTGTGACGGGCAGTGCCACCGGCGCACCATTCTTCCTGGTCGGGCTGTCCGCGCTTGTCGGTCCGTTCGCGCGTTCTTCACCGTCCGTTGAGTTCGGACGCTGTGCGAAGACGGTACCCCGGAACGGGCCCCGCGCGTGAGGCCGGGTGGCCCGCCGATCAGCGGGTTCGCGCCCCCGGAGCGCGGCGTCAGCGCGGGCTGTAGCGGACCGCTCGCAGCGGCCAGTCGGCGGCGAGCCAGGCCGACACGGCGCGGTGCAGCGGGGCGTCCAGTTCGGCGCGGTCGGCCCGGACCCAGGAGCTGACCTTCGCGGTGGTCGGGTCCTCGCCGTCCGGGTGGATGTAGACGCAGCCGACGACGGCGTCCCCGGGGCTCTCCAGCACGGTGTAGGTGAAGCTGCGGCGGTGCTCGAAGTCGGCGGCGTGGCGGCGCAGGTCGGCGAGGTTCTGCTCCGGCGTCATGCCCTCGGCGGGCGGCCAGGTGCCGGTCCAGCCGGAGGTGGCGTGGATGTGGTCGACGCTCGACGTCCAGGCGGCCAGGTCGGACTCGTTGTGCTGCTCGCCGAGGGGCTCCAGGCGGAACCCCTCGGCGCTGAGGGTGCGGGGGACGACGAAGCCGGCGGGCACCAGCGGATGATCACTCATGCCGGTCAACCTACGCGGCGCGGACCGGCCGGCTCACCCGGATTCACCGCGCGGCCCAGTCCACCGCGCACCGGGCCCTGCCGGCTCAGCGCGCGGCCCGGTCGTCCGCCGCGGCCTCGTGGACGGTCCGGCCGCGGACCACGGTGCGCAGACAGACCGGGAGCGGACGGCCCGGGGTGAGGTCGGGCAGGCCGGGGGTGCCGGAGCGCGGGTCGGTGGACCAGCCCGCCACCCGGGAGTCGGGGGCCTGCACGACGAGCTCGTCGGCGGCCCAGACCGCGTAGCTGGCGATCGCGCCGGGGACGAGGACGCCGTCCTGGTCGCGGCCGATCGCCCGCCAGCCGCCCCGGGTGTGGGCGGTGAAGGCGGCGCGGGCCGAGATCCGGTGGTCGAGGGTCCGGTGGAAGGCCGCCGCCCGGACGGTGCCCCAGGGGTCGAGCGGGGTGACCGGGGCGTCCGAGCCGAAGGCCAGCGGGACGCCGGCCCGCAGCAGCGCGGCGAACGGGTTGAGCGCCGCGGCGCGCTCGGCGCCGAGCCGCTGGACGTACATGCCGTCCGGGCCGCCCCAGGCGGCGTCGAAGGCGGGCTGCACGGAGGCGGTGAGACCGAGTTCGGCGAAGGCCGCGACGGACGCCTCGTCCAGCGCCTCGGCGTGCTCCACGCGGTGGCGCTGCGCCTTGACGCGGTTGGCGCCGACCCGCTCGCCGGCCGCCCGGACGCCCGCGATGACGGCGCCGACGGCGGCGTCGCCGATGGCGTGGAAGCCGGCCTGCAGCCCGGCCTCGGTGCACGCGGCGACGTGGTCGGCGACCTGCTCGGCGCTCAGGTAGGAGGTGCCGGTGTGGTCGGCGTCGGCGTACGGGCTGTGCAGGCAGGCGGTGTGCGAGCCGATCGCGCCGTCGACGAAGAGGTCTCCGCCGGCGCCCACCGCGCCGAGCCGGCGGGCCGTCTCGACACCGCCCAACTCGCCCCAGTAACCGTAGACTTCGGGCCCGTCACCGTCGGCGGCGAGGGCCAGCAGAGCGGTCAGGTCCTGCTCCGAGGAGATCTCCGGGCCGGCGCACTCGTGCAGCGCGCCGATGCCGAGCTCGGCGGCCCGGGCCAGCGTCGCGCGCTGGGCGCGCCGGCGCTGCTCGGGGGTGAGGTGGGAGAGCGCGGTGCGCCGCACGGCGTGGTGGGCGTCGCGGGTGAGCGGGCCGTCGGCGGCGAAGCCGGGCCGGTCGGCGAGGCCGGCGGTGAGCGCGCGCAGCGCGGTGGTGGCCAGCGCGGAGTGCACGTCGGTGCGGGAGAGGTAGACGGCGGCGCCCCCGGCGGCCGCGTCCAGCTCGGCGAGGGTCGGCGGGCGGCCCTCGGGCCAGCCGGTCTCGTCCCAGCCGTGACCGATGAGCACGCCGCCCGGCTCGGGCCGGGCCGCCACGAAGGCGGCGACGGCGTCCAGCGCGGCGCCGAGCGAGGGAAGACCGGTGAGGTCGAGGCCGGTGAGCGCCAGTCCGGTGGCGGTGGCGTGCACATGGGCGTCGACGAAGGCGGGGGTGACCAACGCGCCGTCGAGTTCGACGATCTCGTCGGCGGAGTCGGCGTACGCCTCGGCGGCACCGTCGCTGCCGACCCAGGCGACGTGCTCGCCCTCGACGAGCATCGCGGTGGCGAAGGGGTCGGCGGGGCTGTAGACGGCGCCGCCGCGCAGCAGGACGGTCCGGGGGCCCCTCCTGCCCGAGGACGGGCGAGGAGGGAGGGTGCGTTCGGTCATGGCGCTGAGAGCCTCTTGCAGACGGGGGTGGGTGAGGGAGCGGGGCGGGAGCCGGGCCCGACGGGGCACAGGACGGGGGCACCTCCCGGCCGGGGGAAAGGCGGCGGGTGACGACGACGCGCTCCGGGCGGGAGCCGTCGGCCCGCGCCGTCGCTCCCCGGGTGCCGCAGGCTCCCGGTGCGCACCTCCCGGGGCACCGTCAGAACTTGGGGGGTCTCGCCTCGTAGGGTGTGGAGAGCACGACGGTGGTGCGGGTGGAGACGCCGGCCGCGCTGCGGATCCGGGCCAGCAGGTCCTCCAGGTCGCCGGGGGCGCCGACACGGACCTTGAGGATGTAGTTCTCGTCCCCGGCGACGCTGTGGCAGGCCTCGATCTCGGGCAGCCCGGCGAGGCGTTCGGGGGTGTCGTCGGGCGCGCTGGGGTCGAACGGCTTGACCGAGATGAACGCGGTCAGCGCCAGATCGACCGCGTCGGGGTCGACGATCGCGGTGTAACCGCGGATCACGCCGCGCTGCTCCAGACGCCGCACCCGCTGGTGCACCGCCGAGGTGGACAGGCCGGTGGCCTTGCCCAGGTCCGTGTAGCTCATCCGGCCGTCCTCCAGGAGCAGCTGAACGATGCGTTGGTCGAGATCCTCCACAAGGCGCAAACCTACCCGGTCGGGGGCGCGCGCGGCGCCACCGCGGGCGCGCACGGTGTCACTCGCGGTCGCACGGGGTGCCGGGCGGGCACATGCCGGGCGAATGTGGCGAAGGACACACCCGGTGCATCACAGTGCACCGGCCTGCAGGGTTATGAGTCCGTATCGGCGGGAAGTGCTGGTTGTGGCCCCGGGCGACCACGCCGGGCCCGATCCGAGGGGGATCACCATGCGTGCAACTGACCAGCATTCGCTGAGCGCCGACGACACCCACGATATGACCGACCGCGAGGATCTCGCGGTCCCCCACGACCTCGCGGCGGGGGTGGATCCGGGCGAGGGCGAGACCTGGGAGATCTTCCGGGTGCACTGCCCCGAGTGCCGCCGCCCGATCGCCCTGGTGGGCGACGAGGAGCGGCTGCCGCAGCACGCCGTGCTGCCCACCGCCTGGCACCCCTTCTCGCCGGCGCTCTGCCCCGGTTCGGGCGCACCGACGGACGACCTGGCGGAGGTGGAGTCGGCGGAGGACGCCGAGGCCGCAGGCCTGGCGGCGCTGCTCGCCCTGCCGTCCGAACTCGACTGGCGCACCCAGCCGTTCTCCCACGCCGTGGCGCACCGCCCGGTGCAGACGGCGCCCGCGCCGGCCATCCCGCAGCAGCGCAGCCGTCTCGTCCGGCGCTGACGGCCGCCCCCGCCCCAGGGGTTGACCGACCGTCAGTTCTCGGTCGGCCCCGGGCGGGAGATGCCTCCGGGCGCCACTGCGCACCCTGCAGTGACGCCCGGAGGCCGTTTCGGGGGCCGTCAGCTCGCGGTGAGGTGGCGGCCGATCACCAGGCGCTGGATCTGGTTGGTGCCCTCGACGATCTGCAGCACCTTGGCCTCGCGCATGTAGCGCTCGGCCGGGAAGTCCTGGGTGTAGCCGTAGCCGCCGAGCACCTGGACGGCGTCGGTGGTGACCCGCATCGCCGCGTCGGTGCAGAACAGCTTGGCCATCGCCGCCTGCTTGGAGAACGGCCGGCCGGCGTCGCGCAGACGTGCGGCGGCCAGGTAGAGGGAGCGCCCGGCCTCTATCTGGGTGGCCATGTCGGCGAGCATGAAGGACAGGCCCTGGAAGTCGGCGATCGGCCGGCCGAACTGGCGGCGGGTGCCCGCGTAGTCGACCGCGAGGTCGAGCGCCGCCTGGGCGACACCGATCGCGCAGGCCGCGATGCCGAGCCGGCCGGAGTCCAGGGCGGCGAGCGCGAGCTGGAAGCCCTGGCCCTCGGTGCCGATCAGCCGCGCGCGGTCGACCCGGGCACCGTCGAAGTGCAGCTGCGCCGTCGGCGAGGAGCGCATGCCCATCTTGTGCTCCGGCGGCGCGGCCGAGAGGCCGGCCACCCCGGCGGGCACCAGCAGGCAGCTGATGCCGCGCGGGCCCGGCTCGCCGGTGCGCACCAGGGCGCTGTAGAAGTCGGCCTGCCCGCCGTGGGTGATCCACGCCTTGGTGCCGCTGACCACGTACTCGTCGCCGTCCAGGTCGGCGCGGGTGCGCAGGGCGGCGGCGTCCGAGCCGGACTGCGGCTCGGAGAGGCAGTAGGCGCCGAGCTGCTCGCCGGAGAGCATGCCCGGCAGCCAGGCGGCGCGCTGCTCCTCGCTGCCGAAGCCGGCCAGGGCGTGGCAGGAGAGGGTGTGCACGCTGACTCCGAGGCCGACCGCCAGCCAGCCGCCCGCGAGCTCCTCCAGGACCTGGAGGTAGACCTCGTACGGCTGGTCGCCGCCGCCGTACTTCTCCTCGTACGGGAGGGACAGCAGGCCGGCCTCGCCGAGGGTGCGGAAGAGCTCGCGCGGGAAGCGTCCGGCGGCCTCGTCCTCCGCGGCGCGCGGCTGGATCTCGCGCTGGACCAGGTCCCGGGTGAGGCTCAGCAGTTCGCGGGCCTCATCGGTCGGCAGCTGGCGTTCCACGGCGTTCGCAGGGGACGGGGTCATGGCGGCTGGTCGCCTCCTCGTTCGGGCACCGGGCCCTGGTGTGGCGGGCCCGACGCGGGTGTGGCAGGTCGGCCCGACCGGCACCGGGTTGCGGTGAACGGCCGTTCACAAGCGTGGCGAAGTGAGTATGCCCGATCCCGGCGCTGCCGTCACGACCTGCGGAGAATCACTGTCCGTCCTGGCGTGCGGGCCACCGTAGGGTTGCCGTTGTGGCCTCTTCCGAAACCTCCAGAACCCCTCCGGGCGACCTGACCGCCCCCGGGGCCGGCGGGGCGCCCGACGCGCCCGGCCGGCATGCCGGGGCACCCGGCCCGCACGGTGCCCGGGGGCCGCTGGACGCCCACGGCCGGTACCGGGAACGCGGCCCGCATAACGCCCGGGGCCCGCTGGACGCGCTCGCCGCCGAGTTGCGCGCGCTGGCGCCGTCCTGCGGCCCGGTCCGGCTGGTCGCGGTGGACGGGCACGCGGGCTCCGGCAAGACCACCTTCGCCGGCCGGCTGGCCGCCGCGCTCGGGGGCGCGCCGGTGGTGCACCTGGACGACCTGGCGACGCACGCCGAGCCGTTCGACTGGACGGAGCGGCTGCGCGCGCAGGTGCTGGACCCGCTGGCGGCCGGCCGGAGCACCGAGCACCAGGTGTACGACTGGACGCTGGGCCACTTCGCGGGGACAGCGGCGGTGCCGCTCGCCCCGGTGGTGCTGATCGAGGGAGTGGGCGCCGGGCGGCGCGCGGTGCGGCCACGGCTGGCCCGGCTGATCTGGATGGAGCTGGCGGCCGAGGACGCCCGGCGGCGCGGCGAGGAACGGGACGGACCGGCGCTGGCCGATTTCTGGGCGGGCTGGGCGCGGGCCGAATCGGCACATTTCGCGGCCGACCCCAGCCGCCCGTACGCCGCGACGACCGTGGACGGGGTGACCGGCCGGATCTCAGCGGGCACCGTCGGTGAACCTTCAACAAGCCCTTGACCTGCGGTATCACCAGGACTTAGGTTCTCCCCAGTTGCCGAAGTTGTTGATCGCGCAACATCGGACTCGGCATCCCCGGCTTGTTCCCCCGTGAGCCGGGGGTGCCGTCCCCCCTCCCGCCGCCCGGAGCCCTCCTCCCGGGCCGCGCCCAGCCGGATCCGCACCGGCGCCCAACCACCGCGCGCCCGATCGTATTTGGCTTCGCGCGGCACTCTTCCGGATCAGCGCCGCGCCGGTACGATTCCTGGAGGCGCATATGCGCCCCGGGGGCTATCGACGACCGGCCGGCTTCTCCGCACTTCGAATCGCCGACCGGGCCCCGAGGCACACCGCGGGGGGCGTGAGTGACGACGGTGGACAGTTCCGACGGCAACAACACGGGCGGCCCGGCTCCGAACCGGCTCGCCGACCGTGCCTGGCTGCGCGCCATGGACGCCTACACGGCGGGCGCGTACGCCCGCGCCGAGGAGGAGTTCCGCGCGGCCGTGCGGCTGGATCCGGGGATGGCCGACGCCTGGCTGGGCCTGCACGCCCTGCGCAGCGACACCTCCGGCGCGCTGCTCGCGATGTACCGCCACCGGCAGCGCTTCGGCGAGCAGCGCCGGCTCCACCGGCGCCCGCTCAGCTCCTGGTACTGGCTGGGCTGGTGGGTGCAGCCCGTCCTGGAGGACGGCCGCGACCTGGCGCTGGCGCACGCCTCGCACTGGCTGGACGGCCGCCATCTCGCCGAGCTGGACAAGGCGTTGGAGCAGTGTCCGCTCCCGGAGGAGGACCCTTCGGCGCGCTTCCTGCACGCGTGCCGCTCCTACCTGCTCAAGGACTGGGAGCAGCTGATCCGGGACACCGACCGGCTGCTGGACGACCACCTGCTCGGGATCGAGGCCGGACTCTTCGCCGGCATGGCGCGCGTCCGGCTGGACATGTGCGCCCAGGCCCAGGCACCGCTCGCCGCCTCGCTCGCCCGCTGCCGCTCCGAGCAGCCGCAGCGCAAGGAGCTTCGGTACTGGCTGGCGCGGGCCTACGAGGGGGCCGGGCGCAGCGCCGCCGCGCTGCCGCTCTACCGGGCGGTGCACCGGGCCGATCCGGCCTTCATGGACACCGCGGCGCGGCTCGCCGCGATATCGGCCGAGGACGGTGTGGTCGACGCGCTGCTGGACGCGGTCGGCGGCCTCGGCCGCGAGGCCGGGGCGCCGGCGGGCGGCGACGAGGGCTTCGACGCCCTGTCGTTGGGCCTGGACACGGTGGGTGCCGAGGAGTCGGAGCTGGACCCCGCGGCGCTGCAGGCCTCGGGGTGCGAGGCGTTCCAGAGCGAGGCGTTCCAGGGCGAGCCGTTCCCGGGAGAGGCGTTCCAGGCCGAGCCGTTCCCCGGTGAGCCCTTCCCCGGCGAGCCGTTCCAGGCCGAGGCCTTCCCGGCCGGGGCCGGTGGACCGGCCGCACCGGAGCCGCCGGCCGAGGGAGCGGCGCCCGACCGGGAGGCCCGTCCGCCGCTGTCCGCCGGCGAACGCTCCGGCTCGCCGACGCCCCCGCCGTCCCCCGTCGCATCGGCCGGGCCCGCGGTACCGGTCCGGGGCGAGGCACTGACCAGACCGGCGGGCGGCGGCCTCGCGCCCGCCGGACGGGGCGGCGACGAACGGGAGTTGGACGCGGCGCTGGCCGAACTCTCCCGGATGGTCGGCCTGGAGCCGGTCAAACGGCAGGTCCGGGCACTCTCCGCACAGCTGCGGATGTCGCGGCTGCGGGCCGCGCAGGGGCTGCCGGTGCAGCCGCCCAAGCGCCACTTCGTCTTCTCCGGCCCCTCCGGCACCGGCAAGACCACCGTGGCCCGCATCCTCGGGCGGGTCTTCCACGCCCTCGGACTGCTCTCGGGGGACCACCTGGTGGAAGCCCAGCGGGCCGACCTGGTGGGCGAGTTCCTCGGTCAGACGGCCGTCAAGGCGAATGAGCTGATCGACTCCGCACTGGACGGCGTGCTCTTCATCGACGAGGCGTACAGCCTCTCCAACTCCGGTTACAGCAAGGGCGACGCCTACGGCGACGAGGCGTTGCAGGTGCTGCTGAAGCGGGCCGAGGACAACCGCGACCGGCTGGTGGTGATCCTGGCCGGCTACCCGGAGGGCATGAACCGGCTGCTCGCCACCAACCCCGGCCTCAACTCCCGCTTCACCACCCGGGTCGACTTCCCCAGCTACCGCCCCGGCGAGCTCACCGCGATCGGCGCCGCGCTGGCCGACCGGGACGGCGACGGCTGGGACGAGGACGCCGCCGAGGAGTTGGCCAGCATCTGCATCCACGTGGTCCGCGAGGGCTGGATCGACGACCTGGGCAACGGGCGGTTCATCCGGACCCTGTACGAGAAGTCCTGCGCCTACCGGGACCTGCGGCTCTCGCTGCTGCGCGAACCGCCGGGCCGCGAGGACCTGTCGACCCTGCGGCTGCCGGACCTCGTCCAGGCGTACGGCGAACTGATCGACGGCCGGGGCTGAGCCGGTCGGCCCCGGCCGTCGATCCGGCCTTCACACCTGGAGGCGTCCGTGCGTCCAGGTGTTCAGGCCTTCAGCCGCTCATGCCCTCAGGCGTTCAGGCCCGGATCTCGACCCCGAGCACCTTGGCCTCCCGCTCCGCGTCCAGGCCGACCACCGGCCGGTCCGGGCGCTGGGGGGCCGTACCGCCGATGGACCGCAGCCACGCCCAGGTGCCCGCGACCGTCTCCGTGACCGGCCGACAGCGCAGCCCGGCGGCGACCGCCTTGGCCACGTCGGAGCCGTGCAGGGTGTCGTGCAGCTCGCCCCGCGGGATCCAGACCGGCAGGTCGCTCCACGGTTCGATGCCGGCCGCCAGGATCGGGGCGGGCTCCGTCCAGCGCAGCTCCGCGTCCGAGCCGGTGACCTGGACGCAGGCCTCCAGCAGCTCGCCCATGGTGGCGTGCCCCTGCGGGCTGACCAGGTCGTACGCGCCGCCGAGACCGGCCGCCAGGGCGTCGAGGGTCCACTCGGCGAGGTCCCGGGCGTCGATGAACTGCACCGGCAGGTCGCGCGGACCCGGGGCGAGCACCGGGCCACCGCGGGCGATCCGGCCCAGCCACCAGGGCAGCCGGCCGATGTTCTCGTACGGGCCGAGGATGAGCCCCGCGCGGGCCAGCAGCGCCCGGTCGCCGAAGGTGTCGAGCAGCGCCAGCTCGCCGCCGCGCTTGGCCTGCGGGTAGGGGACGTCGCCGTCGTCCGGCGAGCCCTCGACCACCGGCGCGCTCTCGTCCGCCCCGGCCGGGGTCGGGTACGCGTACACCGACCGGCTCGACACGTAGGCGTAGCGGCCGACCCGGTCCGCCAGCAGACGGGCGCTGTCGCGCACCGCCGAGGGCGCGCCGGACCAGGTGTCCACGACGGCGTCCCACTCCCCCTCGGCCAGCGCGGCCAGGCCGCCCTCGGCCGTCCGGTCCCCGTGCAGCGCGCGCACGCCGGCCGGCGGCTCGTGCGTCCCCCGGTGGAAGACCGTCACCTCCCAACCCCGCGCCAGCGCTTCTTCGGTCACGGCCCGACCGACGAACTCCGTCCCACCCAGCAGTAGCAGTCTCATGTCGACCACCCTGCCCAGCGGACGGCGATCTGGGAACAGCCGCATGCTCAGAGCAGAATCGCCCAGAGCGGAACCGGGCCGGGAGGGCCGGGCCGGGAGGGCCGGACGGAACCGGGCGGGGCGGCCGTCAGGCGGCGGAGCGGTGGTCCGGGTCGTGCACCTCGCCGACCAGCTCCTCCACCACGTCCTCCAGGGTCACCACGCCCAGCGTGCGCCCGTCCTGGTCGAGCACGGCGGCCAGGTGGCAGGCGGCCCGGCGCATCGCGGCGAGCGCGTCGTCCAGCGGGAGCGTGCCGCGCACCACCGTGATCGGGCGCCAGAGACGGGCGGGTACGGGCAGCGACTGGTCGTCGACGTCCAGGATGTCCTTGAGGTGCAGGTAGCCCAGGTAGCCGTGGCCGGCCGGGTCGCCGTCGGTGACCGGGAAGCGCGAGAAGCCGGTGCGCAGCGCCAGCTCCTCGACCTGGGCGGCGGTCACCTTGGTGTCCACGGTGACGAGCTGCTCGGGCCTGAGCAGCACCTCGGTGACCGGGCGGCGGCCCAGCTCCAGGGCGTCCTCCAGGCGCTCCTGGCGGCCCTCGTCGAGCAGGCCGGCGTCCCGCGAGTCGACCAGCAGGTACATCAGCTGCTCGGTGGTGAAGACGGACTCCACCTCGTCCTTGGACTCGACCTTGAACAGCCTCAGCACGAGGTTGGCGAAGGCGTTCAGGAAGACGATCACCGGCGTGAGCCAGCGGGCGAGGCGGTCCAGCGGCGGGCCGAGCCAGAGCGCGGCCTTCTCCGGCCCGGCCAGCGCCATGTTCTTCGGCACCATCTCGCCCATCACCATGTGCAGGAAGACCACCACGGCCAGCGAGATCCCGTACGAGAGCGGGTGCATCAGCGCGGCGGGCACGCCGAGGGCGTGGAACGGGCCCTCCAGCAGGTGGGCGATGGTCGGCTCGGCGAGCGCGCCCAGGCCCAGCGAGCAGACGGTGATGCCGAGCTGGGCGGCGGCGAGCATCGCGGAGACGTTGGAGAGCGCGTGCATCACGGTGCGGGCACGCCTGTTGCCGGCCTCGGCGAGCGGTTCGATCTGGCTGCGCCGGACGGAGACGACCGCGAACTCGGCGCCGACGAAGAACGCGTTGCCGAGCAGGAGCAGGAGGGCGACGGCCAGTTGGAGCGCGGTCATCGGGTCCCGTCCTCGTCGTCGCCGGGGCGCGGGCGCCCGGTCGTGCGTTCCACCCGCACCCGGCTGGTGCGGTGGCGGTCCACGGCCTCGACGGTGAACCGCCAGCCGGGCAGCTCGGCCTGCTCGCCCGGGACGGGCAGCCTGCCGAGCAGGTCCGAGACCAGGCCGGCCAGGGTCTCGTACGGGCCGTCGGGGGCGTGCAGGCCGATGGACTCCAGCTGGTCGAGCCGGGCCCGGCCGTCGGCGGCCCAGACGGGCAGTCCGTGGATCGGCGGCAGCGGGAGCAGCTCGGGGGTGTCGGCGGGGTCGTGCTCGTCCTGCACCTCGCCGACGAGCTCCTCGACGATGTCCTCGACGGTGACGACGCCGGCGGTGCCGCCGTACTCGTCGACCACGATGGCCATCGGCTGGAGCCGGCGCAGCTGGTCGAGCAGGCGCTCGGCGGAGAGCGTCTCGGGGACGAGCAGCGGCGGTACGGCGAGGTCGCCGACCCTGACCTGGGAGCGCCGGGCGGGCGGCACCGCGAGGGCGTCCTTGAGCGTGACCGTGCCGGTGACCTCGTCCAGGCTGTCGGTGTAGACCGGGAAGCGGGAGAGCCCGGTGGCCCGGGTGAGGTTGAGCACGTCGGCGGCGCTGGCGTCGTGCTGGAGGGCGGCGACGTCGATGCGCGGGGTCATCACGGACTCGGCGGTGAGGTCCCCGAGGCCGAGGGTCCGCACGAACAGGGTGGCCGACTCCTCGTCGATCGCCCCCGCGCGGGCGGAGTGCCGGGCGAGCGAGCCCAGCTCGGCCGGGGTACGGGCATGGCCCAACTCCTCCTGCGGCTCGATGCCGAACGCGCGGACGGTGCGGTCCGCCGAGCCGTTCAGGAAGCTGATCAGCGGGCGGCAGGCGTGCGAGAACGCCGTGTGCGGGGCGACCACCGAGCGGGCGACCTGGAGCGGCCGGGAGATCGCCCAGTTCTTCGGGACGAGCTCGCCGATCACCATCTGCACCACGGTCGCCAGCAGCATGCCGACGATCACCGCGATGCCCCGGGCGGCCCCGTCGGGCAGACCGAGGGCGGTGAACACCGGCTTCAGCAGGACGGAGAGCGCCGGCTCGGCGAGCATGCCGACCACCAGCGAGGTGACGGTGATGCCGAGCTGGGCGCCGGAGAGTTCGAAGGAGAGGTGCCGCAGGGCCCGGGAGACCCGGCCGGACTTGGCGTCGCCGGCGGCGGCGGAGCGTTCCACCGCGCCGCGCTCGACGGTCACGAAGGCGAACTCGGCGGCCACGAACAGGCCGTTGGCGAGGATGAGCAGGAACGCCGCGAGCAGCAGCAGCCAGGCGGTGATCACAGTGCCGCCTGCCTTCCGGTGCGAGGAAGTCGGGCGGCGCAGGTACTACCGGACGGATCGTCCATGGACGGGGGGAGTCACTCCTCAAGTCGTTTCCGGGCAGGGCCCGCTGTCAAATGGCATGGCTTTGCCCTGCTTTTTACCAGCGTAGACGATACCTGTGCGACTGTCGGCCCCCCGTTCGGCCCGCCACGGAGGGGTGGCTCCGAGACGGCTCGGGCGGCCGTGCGGAGGCGTCCCCGGCGGCTCGGGCCGCGGCCCCCGACCGGGTCAGTGACCGCGGCGCTCCACCAGGTCGCGCAGCGCCCGGGCGTCCGCGATCGCCTGGGCCTTGCCGAGCCCGGACTGGATGCCGACCGCGGCAAGCGAGGTGCCGTCGGCGAGGTCGAGGGTCGCCCACGGGTCGCCCTGGCGGAAGTTGACCCGGACGATCTCGGCCCACGCCAGCCGGCGGCGGCGGACGAAGTTCACCACGGTGATGCCCTCGGCGTCGGCGCTCACCCGGGGCCGGGCCAGCATCAGGCCGACGCCGGCGAAGAGCACGCCGCTGAGCACCATCATCAGCCGGTCGTTGAACTGCCAGCTCGCCGGGAGCGCGACGGCGATCGCGACGAACATCACGACCAGCAGCACGCAGACCGGCACCAGCACGGCCCGGGTGCGGCGCGGGGCCCAGGTGACGGGGAACTCGGCGGGGGTGGTCACGTGGGGTCTCCGGGGGTTTCCAGACGGGGTGGCCGCCGGCGGACCGGCTGCCGGCTGTCAGCGAAAGGGCGGGGGCGCCGACCGGCGCCCCCGCCCCCATTGAACCGCTGCTTAACTCCGCGCCTTCACGCGCGGTGGTTCAGAGACGGCAGGCGTGGATGTTGGTGACCAGGATGGCCCGGGCGCCGATGCCCCAGAGGTCGTCCATGATCCGCTGGGCCTCCTTGCGGAGCACCATCGAACGGACGGCCACCCAGCCCTCGGTGTGCAGCGGGGAGACGGTCGGCGACTCCAGGCCGGGGGTCAGCGCGACGGCGGCGCCCACGCTCTCGGCGCGGATGTCGTAGTCCATCAGCACGTAGCGGCGGGCCACCAGCACACCCTGGAGGCGGCGCAGGAACTGGTCGACGCCCGCGTCCTCCCCCGCGCCCTTGGGGCGGATCACCACGGCGTCCGAGATCAGGATCGGCTCGCCGAAGACCTCCAGCCCGGCGTTGCGCAGGCTGGTGCCGGTCTCCACCACGTCGGCGATCACATCGGCCACGCCCAGCTGCACCGCGGTCTCCACCGCGCCGTCCAGCTTGGTGACGGTGGCCTTGATCCCGTGGTCGGCCAGGTGCTGCTCCACCAGGCCGGTGTACGAGGTGGCGATCCGCAGCCCCTCCAGGCCCTGCACGTCCTTCACGTCCACGCCCTCCGGGCGGGCGAAGCGGAAGGTGGAGCCGCCGAACCCGAGGGCCAGCACCTCCTCCGCGTTGGAGTGCGAGTCCAGCAGCAGGTCGCGGCCGGTGATGCCGACGTCCAGCCGGCCGGAGCCGACGTAGACCGCGATGTCGCGCGGGCGCAGGAAGAAGAACTCGACCTCGTTGTTCGGGTCGACGAGCACGAGCTCCTTGGGGTCCTTGCGCTGGCGGTAGCCGGCCTCATGGAGCATCTCCGCCGCGGGACCCGAGAGCGAACCCTTGTTGGGGACGGCGATGCGCAGCATGGAGGTCGGTTCCTTACCTGTTGGGAGGGGGGTGTGCTGTTCGGACCGGTTCAGAGGTACTTGTAGACGTCGTCGAGCGTCAGCCCGCGGGCGACCATCATCACCTGAAGGTGGTAGAGGAGTTGGGAGATCTCCTCGGCGGTCTGCTCGTCCGACTGGAACTCGGCGGCCATCCAGACCTCGGCGGCCTCCTCGACGACCTTCTTGCCGATCGCATGGACGCCCTGCTGGACGAGCTGCGCGGTACGGGAGGACGAGGGGTCGCCGGTGGCGGCCTTCTGCTGGAGCTCGGTGAAGAGCTCCTCGAATGTCTTCGAAGCCATGATGGACTCACCTTACGGCGTGCGGGCTTACAGGCGGTAAACGGTCCCGGACCGTGGACAGTCGTTTGGACGTCCACGGCCCGGGACCGTGCCGGCGGGCGGGTGCTGGGCTCAGGCGAGCGACTTGAGGACGGCGGCGGTGGCGACGGCTGCCGTGACGGCCTCGTGGCCCTTGTCCTCGGCGGAGCCCGGCAGGCCCGCGCGGTCCAGTGCCTGCTGCTCGTTGTCGCAGGTCAGGACGCCGAAGCCGACCGGAACGCCGGTGTCGACGCTGACCTGGGTGAGGCCGACGGTGGCGGCCTGGCAGACGTAGTCGAAGTGCGGGGTGCCGCCGCGGACGACCACGCCGAGCGCGATCACCGCGTCGTAGCCGCGGTCGGCGAGGCGCTTGGCGGCGACCGGCAGTTCGAAGGTGCCGGGCACCCGCAGCACGGTCGGCTCGTCGATGCCGAGCTCCTTGAGGGCGCGGTGGGCGCCGTCCAGCAGGCCGTTCATCACCTGCTCGTGCCACTGGGCGGCGATCACGGCGACCTTGAGGCCGGCGGCGTTGTCGATGGTCAGCTCGGGGGCTCCGTGGCCGCTCATGTGCTGTTCCTCTTTCGGGGGGTCGGGACGGAGGTGGTTCAGGAGCCGAGGCCGGGCAGGTCGTGACCCATCCGGTCGCGCTTGGTCCGCAGGTAGCGCAGGTTGTGCTCGCCCGCCGGGGTCTCGACCGGCTCGCGGCCCTTGACCTTGAGGCCGTGCTCGGTGAGCGCGGCGAGCTTCTCCGGGTTGTTGGTGAGCAGCGTGAGCGAGCGCACGCCGAGGTCGCCGAGCATCTGGGCGCCGATGCTGTAGTCGCGCGCGTCGGCGGGCAGACCGAGGTCGAGGTTGGCGTCGACGGTGTCGCGGCCCTGCTCCTGGAGCTCGTAGGCGCGCAGCTTGTGGGCGAGGCCGATGCCCCGGCCCTCGTGACCGCGCAGGTAGAGGACGACGCCTCGGCCGGCCTCGGCCACCTTGTGCAGGGAGGCCTCCAACTGCGGGCCGCAGTCGCAGCGCAGCGAGCCGAACACGTCACCGGTGAGGCACTCGGAGTGGACCCGCACCAGCACGTCCTCGCCGTCGGGGAGGCGGCCGTCGGCGTCCAGGCCGCCCGCGACCAGGGCGAGGTGCTCGACGCCGTCGATGGTGCCGCGGTAGCCGACCGCGGTGAACTCCCCGTACGCGGTGGGCAGCGCGGTGACGGCGGCCCGGTCCACGTGGAGCTCGGTGCGGCGGCGGTAGGCGATCAGGTCCTCGATGGAGATGATCGCCAGGCCGTGCTCGCGGGCGAACGCGACCAGCTCGGGCAGCCGCGCCATGGTGCCGTCGTCGTTGACGACCTCGGCGATGGCGCCGGCCGGTGCCAGCCCGGCCAGCCGGGCCAGGTCGACGGCGGCCTCGGTGTGGCCGGGGCGGACGAGCACGCCGCCCTCGACGGCCCGCAGCGGGAAGACGTGCCCGGGGCGGGTGAGGTCGCCGGGCTCGGTGCCGGTGGAGGAGAGCAGCCGGACGGTCCGCGCGCGGTCGGCGGCCGAGATGCCGGTGTCGACCCCGTCGCGGGCGTCGACCGAGACGGCGTAGGCGGTGCCCTTGCGGTCCTCGTTGACCTGGGTCATCGGGGGCAGCTTGAGCCGGTCCAGCTCCGCACCGGTCATCGGGACGCAGATCACGCCGGAGCTGTAGCGGATGGTGAAGGCCATCAGCTCGGGGGTGGCCGCGGAGGCGGCGAAGACGATGTCGCCCTCGTTCTCGCGGTCCTCGTCGTCGACCACGATCACGGCGCGGCCGAGCGCGATGTCGGCGACGGCCCGCTCGACGGGGTCGAGCGCGAGGTCGAGGTCGTCGGTCTGGTTGGCGGTCATGCCGTGGCTCCCTGCGGGACGGTGGCGGACGTGGGGCGCGGCTCACGGGTGCTCAGCCACCAGGACCGCAGGCCGAGCAGTACCAGGACGAAGTAGATCGAGTAGGTGAGGCCGGAGAAGGAGTAGCCGCTGTTGAAGGCGAGCGGGACGCCGACCACGTCGACGGCGATCCAGGCGAACCAGAACTCCACCCAGCCGCGGGCCTGGGCGACCATCGCCGCCAGCGTGCCGACGAAGATGTAGGCGTCCGACCAGGGGCTCCACGACAGGCTGGGGTTGGCCAGGAAGAGCCAGGCCAGCGCGCCGGTGCCGAGCGCCGTCCCGGCCACCAGGGCGGCCCGCTCGGGCCAGCTGGCGAACCGGACGGCGATCCCGTCCGCCCCGCGCCGGCCGCGCTGCCACTGCGTCCAGCCCCAGGCGGCGGTGGCGACCACGATCAGCTGCTTGCCGATCAGGCCGGGGACGTGGCCGTTCAGGTAGGCCGTGATGAGCACGGCACCGGAGAGCAGCTGGACCGGCCAGCTCCACACCGAGCGGCGCCAGCCGAGCGCGAGGCCGGACAGGCCCAGCAGGTTGCCGATCATGTCGGCCCACTTCACGTGCTCACCGAAGACGGTGAACGCTTCCGCGCTGAGCCAGTTCACTGGTCTTCTCCGGCGATCGTCGAGGGCAGGGTGCGGGAGTCGAGCAGCCGCTCCACGTACTTGGCGAGGACGTCGACCTCCAGGTTGACGCTCTCGCCGACGGCCTTGGTCCCGAGCGTGGTCAGCGCGAGGGTGGCCGGGATGAGGCTGACGGTGAAGCTGTCGCGGGCGGCCTCGACCACGGTCAGGCTGACGCCGTCCACGGTGATCGAGCCCTTCTCCACCAGGTAGCGGGAGATGGTGGCGGGCAGCGAGAAGCGCAGCACCTCCCAGCGGAGGTTGCCGTCGGCGTCGCGCTCGCCGGGCTCGCGGCCCAACAGGGCGCCGGTGGCGTCGACATGACCCTGGACGAGGTGTCCGCCGAGCCGCGCGCCGAGTGCCATCGCGCGTTCCAGGTTGACCCGGGAGCCGGGCGCGAGCTCGCCCAGGCTGGAGCGGTGGAGCGTCTCGGCCATCACGTCGGCACTGAACTCGACCGCACCGGCGGCCAGTTGCTCGGGGGTGTCGACGACGGTCAGGCAGACGCCGTTGACCGCGATGGAGTCGCCGTGGTGCGCGTCCTGACAGACCACCGGACCGCGCAGGCGGATTCGCGAGGAGTCGCCGATCTCCTCGATCGACACGACCTCGCCGAGCTCTTCGATGATGCCGGTGAACACCCGGGTTCTCCTCGCGCTTGGGGCGCGGACTCCGGGGTGGTGGCACGGGAGAGGACACGGACGGGCACCGGAGCGCGGGCCGACGGACAGGACCCGTCGCCGGGCTGCCGCACAACCGCCGGGAGAGAGTTCTCCCGTCGCACACCTCCCCGAGGTCCACCGGGGGACCACGGGTACTGCTCTTCGTCCGCCGCGCACGCCTCCCATCCGGACTTTAACCGTCGGTCCAGGAATTTCACCTGGTCAACCGGCCGCTGGCTGCGGACGGGTCGCGGACTGTAACCGCCGGTTCGGATTTTCACCGACCCCGGAGTGCGCTGAACGTCACTGCTACTACTGACGTCATTGTGCCATGGCCCGCGCAGGCCGAGGGAGAGGCTTCGGCTGTGGTCTGTTTCACGCGCGGGGCGGGAATGCGCGGGGGTGCGCGGGCGGTGCGCGCGGTGGCCCGCCCAGGGCTCCGGGCCGCCCGGGTGGCGCGCCGGGGTGCGGCGGGCGCAGGCTGGTGGTACACGGCCGGTACCGGCCGACCGGGCTCCAGGAGGTGCGAGGACGATGGCCAAGTTCATGGACGTCCACCACGGCATGACCGGAATCACCGGTGAGCAGCTGCGGATGGCCCACCAGGCCGACCTGGCGGTCGAGGGCGAGGAAGGCGTGCACTTCGAGCAGGCCTGGGCCGATCCCGAGTCGGGCACCGTCTACTGCCTCTCCGAGGCGCCGTCGAAGGAGGCCGTGCAGCGCGTCCACGAGCGCACCGGCCACCCGGCGGACGAGATCAACCCGGTGCCGCTCGTGGTGTGACGCCGTTCGCACCTCGCGGTGTGACGCCGTTCGCACGGCGGGCTCCGCAAGACTCAGAGGGCCGGCACCGGCGTGAAGTGGCTGACCTCGGGCGGGTGGGCGAGGTAGCTCAGCTCGCCCTCCGACCAGACCGGCCTGATCCGCCACATCGGGCCCGCGTACCCGCGCAGGGCGTCCTCGTCGCGCCACCGGCTCAACACCAGCACCCGGTGGCCGTCCTCCGCCACCGAGCGCAGCAGCTCGCCGCCCAGGCAGCCGTCCGTCCGTCCGAGCTGGGGGATCACCTGCGTGGTCAGCACCGCGCAGAACTCCTCGACGCGCCCGGCCATGACCTGCCCGGCCCAGATCCTGACGATCACGTCCACCACCTCCCGTGAAGGCCCCTGGCCCCATTATCTGCGCAAAACCGCTGGTGGGGAGGGTCCGGCAGAGCCTTGATGAGAGCCGCCCGGTCACTGCCCGGGACGCCTTCGCTAGATTTCCGGGTATGACCACCACACCGGAAACCGTCGTTCCGTCAAGCGGCGGGCCCACCGCGCCGGCGAGCCTGTTCGCGGCGCTCAGCGCGGACGCGGTGCGCGCCGCGGCGGAGCTGCGGGAGATCTACGAGCAGCCCGGCGACCACGCGCGGCGCAAGCAGGTCGACCACATCCACGAGGTGGCACGACAGCTGATCGCCTGCTCCTCGCTGGTCTTCGTGGCGAGCGCGGACGCGGCCGGGCGGTGCGACGTGTCGCCGCGCGGCGGGCCGGCCGGGCTGGTGTCGGTCCTGGACGAGCACACGCTGGCACTCCCGGACGCCACCGGGAACAAGCGGCTGGACACCCTGCACAACATCGTCGAGACCGGCCAGGTCGGGCTGATCTTCGTGGTGCCGGGCCGGGACACCACGCTCCGGGTCAACGGACGGGCCTGCGTGTCCACCGACCCGCGACTGCTGGAGCAACTGACGGCGGTCGGCAAGCCGCCGCGCAGCGCGATCGTGGTGGCGGTCGAGGAGGTGTACGCGCACTGCCCGAAGGCGTTCCTGCGCAGCTCGGCGTGGAAGCCGGGGAACTGGCTCGGCAAGGACGAGCAGCCCAGCTCGGCCGAGGTCACCCTCTCCCACCTGCGGGATCCCGGCCTGACCATCGAGATGATCGAACAGACCGAGCGGGAGTCGCTGCTCCACCGGTACGAGTAGGCGGGCCCGCCGGTGCGGCGCGGCCGTGCGCCGGGAGGCCGGACCGCGCCGCGCGGCGGACCGGACGGACCGCCGCCGGCGCGGACCCCGCTCAGGCCGCGGCCTTGACGTCCACCACGTTCGCGTCGGCGGCCGCCCGCCGGACGGCGTCGACGCCCTTGTGGGCCGCCTCCTTGCTCGCGTAGCCCTGACCGGTGGCGACGATCTCGCCGTTGCCCGCCTTGAGCCGGAACCGGTACTTGCCCCCGGCGTCCTCGTAGACCTCGAACTTGCCCGCCATCCGGGCCACCTCCTCGATCGGGACGCACGGCGCGCCCCTCCTGCACCGTGCGCCCGCGCGTCCGGCGGCCGCACCCGGTCGACGGCCGGACGGGTGAAGCGCCACCGCGCCGGGTCCGCGGGGGTGCCGGGCCGGCGGGGGGTGGCTTGAATGAACGGATGGACTGCGTCTTCTGTGCGGTGGTGGCGGGCGAGGAGCCGGCCCACCGGATCCTGGACGACGAGGCGGCGGTGGCCTTCCTGGACCGCCGGCCGCTCTTCCCCGGCCATGTGCTGGTCGTGCCGCGCGCCCACCACCGCACGCTGGCGGACCTGCCGGCGGCGGAGGTGGGGCCGTTCTTCCTGCGGGTGCAGCGGGTGGCCGCCGCCGTGGAGCACGGGCTCGGGGCGGCCGGCAGCTTCGTCGCGGCGAACAACCGGATCAGTCAGTCGGTGCCGCACCTGCACGTGCACGTCGTGCCGCGCAACCCGAAGGACGGGTTGCGCGGCTTCTTCTGGCCGCGCGGGACGTACCCGGACGAGGCGGGCGCGGCGGCGGTCGCCGACCGGCTGCGGGCCGCGCTCGCCGCGCCCGGTCGGTAGGCCCCGGTGGGCCCTCGGTGTGGGCGCCGTCACGGCCGGTCGGCGGGCCCCCGGTTTTTGGCGCTCGGTGGGCGCGGCCCCGGCCGTCAGCCGACGCGGACGTCGTCCAGCACCCAGTACCAGTTGTTGCTGCCGGTGTAGCGGAAGCGCAGCCGCAGCCGGCTCGCGCCGGGCGGCACGGCCAGGGCGAGCACCTGCCGGCCGTTGGTCTCGGCGCCGTAGCTCTTGACGACGACGGGCGTGCCGCCGTCCCAGACGGCCAGCACCTGGGCGGTCTGGCTGCCCTCCTGCTGGTAGTAGGTGGTGAAGGAGACCGGGACGGTGCCCAGGCCCGCCACCGGGTACTCGGGGCTGACCAGGGTGGAGTCGTAGGTGCCCTTGAAGGTCTTGTCGGCCCATTCGTCGGAGTCGGCGACCGCGAAGACGTTGCGCGAGCGGACGTTCAGCTCGCGGTACTGGTCGCGCTGGGTCTTCGTCCAGAACTCGTCGGTGGTGAAGGCCCAGCCGCGCCACTCGGTGACGCCGCCGGTGCCCATCGCGGAGTTGTCGATCGACCAGCCGCTCGGCGGGGTGTGGGTGAAGCCGACCGTCCCGGCGGCGATGCCGGTCTCGTCCACCGGGCCGGTGAGCTGCGGGCGCAGCGCGTCGAAGGCGTCCGGGACGAGGCCGCCGATCGGGCTGCCGTCGAGGTTCCAGGCCGGGTCGATCGCGATGCCGAGGTGGGCGATGGCGGTGGGCGCGAGGTCGACCATGCGGACGTCGTGGCGGACCGAACCGGCCGGGAGGCCACCGCCGTTGGCGATCACGAAGGTCTGCCGCTCGCTCCAGGTGGACCCGCCGTGGCCACCCGTGTCGGTGTGGCCGTGGTCGGCGGTGATCATGATCAGCCAGTCCTCCTGCCCGTAGCTCGCGCGGCCCCGGACCGCGGCGACGAGCTGGCCGACCTGGGCGTCCACCCCGCGGATGGCGTCCAGGTAGGCCTGGCTGGCGGCGCCGCTCGCGTGGCCGGCGTGGTCGACGTTGTCGAGTTGGACGAAGACGGCGTCCGGGTTGCCGTCGCGCAGCCTGGCGACGGCGCGGGAGGTGGTGCCGGTGTCGTACTCGGCGTCCGGGGTGGCCACCCGGGTGTCGACCCGGCTGGAGTAGATGGTGTTGGCGATCGGCGCCCAGGAGGCGACCACGTAGGTGGCGAGCGCGGGGGCGGCCGTCTCGATCCGGGTGAGGAAGTCGGGGTAGGCGGCGAAGGCTGGGGCGGTGAAGTTGTTGTCCCGGACGTTGTGCTTGTCGGGCCAGACGCCGGTGGCGATGGTGGACCAGCCGGGGCCGGAGGAGGTGCCGGCCATCGGGGCGGCGTAGAGGCTGCTGGCGGCGGTGAGGCCGCCGGCCATCAGGGCGTTGAGGTTGGCGGCACCGGCGTCCTTGATCCGGTTGAGCATGGCGCCGTCGAGGCCGATGACCAGGACCTTCGGGGTGCGGCCGGCGGTGGTGGCGGCCGAGGCGGGGCGGGTGGCGAGGGCCGGCAGGCCGGCCGCGAGTGCGGCGGCGGCGGCGCCGAGGAACAGGCTGCGGCGGGGCATTCCTGCGGTCACGTCGTACTCCTGAGGGTCCGTCATGAAGCGAAGGGGGGCGACGACAAGGCTCGGAGCAGCGGATGGACGGCGGTCGCCGGGGTTTCGTCCCGGGCGTGAACAGCGCGGGAACTCGGTCCAGACCCGTTACCATTCAGTGATCAAGGAAGGGCCGGCGCACGGGTATCGCGGGACGGCACGCAGCGCGGCCCGGCGAGGTACGACGGCCCGGCGAGGCTCCGGGCGGGCACGACTCCGGGCGGGCGGTGACCGGAGGCGTCAGTCGGCTTCCAGCCGGGTCGTGAAGCTGAACCGGTCGCCCCGGTAGAGCGAGCGCACCCGCTCCAGCGGAACGCCGGCCGTGTCCCTGGTCAGCCGGTGGAGCAGCAGCATCGGCAGGGCGGGTGGGGTGCCGACCAGCAGGGCCTCGCGCGGGGAGGCGAGCACCGTCTCGATCCGCTCGTCGGCCGCACCGAACTCGATGCCGGCCTTCTCCCGGAGGAAGGCGTAGAGGGACGCTCCGGGGTCGAACTCCCGGTCCAGCGCGGGCACCCGGGCCACCGCCAGGTAGGTGCTCTCCAGGCCGACCCGCTCGCCGTCCGCGAGCAGCACCCGCTCCAGGTGCCAGACCCGCTCCCCCACCCCGATCGCCAACTGCCCGGCGAGCAGCGGGTCGGCGGCGAACTGCTCCAGCCCGATCAGGTTGCGGCCGGGGACCCTGCCCTGGCGGCGGACGCCCTCGGTGTAGCTGGCCAGCGAGAGCGGCTGCTCCAGCTTGGGCCCGGCGACCACGGTGCTGCGCCCGCGCCGGCGGACCCGCCCCTGGATCAGCAGGTCGCGCAGGGCCTGCCGGAGGGTCTCCCGGGCCACCTCGAAGCGGGCCGCGAGCTCGCGCTCGGTCGGCAGCACGCCGCCCTCGCCGAGTTCGTCGAGCAGCCCCTCCAACTGACCCTTGACCGCGTAGTACTTGGGCACCCGGCCGTGTTCGGGGATGCCCGACCTGAACGGCGCGCCGGGGCCGGGCGGGGTGGCCGGCCCGGAGGTCTCTTCCATTGCGCCATCCTCGCAGACTCCGCGGCACCGTCCGGTTCCGGCCGAATTCGCCCCCGGGCGCCGTCGCCCCTTGACAGGTATAGACCATTCCGCTTGAGTCTGGGGTCAACCCCGCACGGCCCGCACCGGCCCGTACCCCGGTCGGTCCGCACGCACCCCGGTCCGCCCGCACCCCGGTCGGACCGCACCCGTCGGCCCGTCCCCCCACGACGCGCCGCCGCACCGCGGGGCCGCGGCCCCCTGCCACCACCCACCTCCCTCCACGACCGTGCGGCCCCCACCGCACAAGGGGTGATCAAGTGTCAACGAAACGCCTGCTCGCACTGCTCTCCGCGATGGTCACGGCCCTGGCCGTCATCCTGCTGCTGCCCGCCGCGGCGGCCAACGCGGCGGCCTGCGCCGCACCCTGGAACGCGTCCACCGCGTACACCGGCGGCGCGTCCGTCTCCTACAACGGGCACAACTGGTCCGCCAAGTGGTGGACCCAGAACGAGACCCCGAGCACCGCCGGCACCGGCGTCTGGGCCGACCAGGGCACCTGCGGCGGCCAGACCGACCCGACGCCCACCCCCGGCAGCTGCGCCTACCCGGACTGGGTCGCCGGGCGCACCTACACCACCGGCGCGATCGTCCGCCACTCCAACGGCGGGCTCTACCGGGCCACCCACGACAACCCGGGCTACGACCCGGTGATCAGCACCTGGTACTGGGAGCCGTACGCATGCGGCCCGACGACGCCGACCCCCACCCCGACCACGACCCCGAACCCCGGCGGATTCCCGGTCAGCCAGGCGCAGTTCAACCAGATGTTCCCGAACCGGAACTCCTTCTACACCTACCAGGGCCTGCTCGACGCGCTCGGCGCCTACCCCGGGTTCGCCAACACCGGCAGCGACACCGTCCGCAAGCAGGAGGCCGCGGCCTTCCTCGCCAACGTGAACCACGAGACCGGCGGCCTGGTCTACGTGGTCGAGCAGAACACCGCCAACTACCCGCACTACTGCGACGGCTCGCAGCCGTACGGGTGCCCGGCCGGGCAGGCCGCGTACTACGGGCGCGGCCCGATCCAGCTGAGCTGGAACTTCAACTACAAGGCCGCCGGCGACGCCCTGGGCATCGACCTGCTGCACAACCCCAACCTGGTGCAGACCGACCCGGCGGTGGCCTGGAAGACCGCGCTCTGGTACTGGAACACCCAGACCGGCCCGGGCACCATGACCCCGCACAACGCCATCGTCAACGGGTACGGCTTCGGCGAGACGATCCGCAGCATCAACGGCTCGCTGGAGTGCAACGGCGGCAACCCCGCGCAGGTGCAGAGCCGGATCAACGCCTACCAGTCCTTCACCCAGATCCTCGGCACCGTCCCCGGCTCGAACCTGGGCTGCTGACGCCGTACCAGGGGTGACACCACCCCGGTACGCCCCGCCGCTCCCCCGGCACACCACGGGGAGCAGCGGGGCGTACGCCTGCCGGAGGACCGGCGGGGGCCGGAATCATCGTCACGGCGGACGACCGGGCACCGACGGGGCCCCTACGCTCGAAGCCATGAACGACCTTGGCAGCCTTGTCCAGCAGACCGCCGACCGGCTCGCGGCCCAGCAGGTCGGCGTGGTGGTCGCCGCCCTGGCCGGCGGCGCGGTGGAGATCCGCGGCGCCGGGAGCACCACCGCCGGCCCAGCCGGCGACGTCCCCGGCCCGCGGACGCTGTTCGAAATCGGTTCGGTGACCAAGGTGTTCACCTCGCTCGCGCTGGCACGACTGGTGCTCGCCGGCTCGGCCCGGCTCGACGAGCCGCTGGCCGACGTCCTGGCGGACGCGCTGCCGCCCGGTACGAGCGTCCCGGCGCGGCGCGGTACGCCGATCGCGCTCCGGCACCTCGCCACCCACACCTCCGGCCTGCCCCGGCTGCCCGCCGGGATGCTGCTGCCGGCCCTGCTCCACCCGAACAAGCCGGACCCGTACCGCGACTGCACCGGCGAGATGCTGCTCGCCGGGCTCGCCCGGACCAGACTGCGGGCGGTGCCCGGGCGCGGCTTCCGCTACTCCAACCTCGGCGCCGGTCTGCTCGGCCTGGCCCTGGCCCACCGGGCCGGCACCGGGTACGAGGAGCTGGTGACCAGGGAGATCTGCGAACCGCTCGGTCTCGCCGACACGGTGATCGGCATCGACGGGGAGCGGGCCGCCCGGCTCGCCCGGGGGCACACACCCGGACGCCGCCCGGTGCCCGGGTGGCAGCTGGCCGACCTCGCCGGCGCCGGCGGGCTCCGCTCGACCGCCGCCGACCTGGCGGTGCTGCTGCGGGCCCAGCTGGCCTCCGGTACGGGCGGCGACTCTCCCCTGGCGCCCGCGATCGCCCTCACCCGGCAGGTGGAGCACAAGGTCAACCCCTTCGCCTGGGCGCACCTCGGCTGGCTGGGCCACCGGCTGCACCCGCGCCAGGGCGGCCACCTGCAGATCTGGCACAACGGTGAGACCGGGGGCTTCCGCTCCCTCGTCGCCTTCGACCCCGAGAAGCAGGTGGGCGTCATAGTCCTGGCCAACACCCGCCGATCGGTCGACCCGGGAGGCATCGCCCTGCTGCGCACCCTGCAGAACGGCGGCTAGCTGTACTGACCATGGAGGTTGGTGACAGGGCTCAGGTGGAGTGACCGCGGACACCGGCTCCACCGAGGCGAGATGGTTGGACTTCCAAACCCACTGCCCTATAGTGGGTTTGCCTTTCCAACTACCCTCCTGCTCCGAGCCGACCGCCCGGAGCCCCTCAGAGGAAGGCGGCCGTCATGCGTGACGCCGTGATCGTCGAAGCCGTCCGCACCCCCATCGGCAAGGGCAAACCGGGGGGCGCGCTCTCCGGCGTCCACCCGGTGGAACTGCTCGCGCACACCCTCCGGACCCTGGTCGGGCGCAGCGGGATCGACCCGGCCCTGGTCGACGACGTGATCGGCGGCTGCGTCGACCAGGTCGGCGAGCAGGCCATGAACACCACGCGCCACGCCTGGCTCGCGGCCGGCCTGCCGGAGTCCGTCCCGGCGGCCACCGTGGACCGGCAGTGCGGCTCCTCCCAGCAGGCCGTCCACTTCGCCGCCCAGGGCGTGATCGCGGGCGCGTACGACCTCGTGGTGGCGTGCGGCATCGAGTCGATGAGCCGGGTGCCGATGTGGTCCAACGTGCCGCCCGGGGCGGACCCGTTCAGCGCCGCGATCGCCGCCCGCTACCCCGGCGGGCTGATCCCGCAGGGCGTCAGCGCCGAGCTGATCGCCGCCAAGTGGTCCGTCCCCCGCGAGGCGATGGACGCCTTCGCCCTGGAATCGCACGCCAAGGCCGCGCACGCCCACGCCGCGGGCTGGTTCGAGGCGGAGCTGGCCCCGGTCGCGACGGCCGCCGGGACGGTCACGATGGACGAGTCGGTGCGCCCGGGCGGCACGCCCGAGGCGCTGGCCGGGCTCCGGCCCGCCTTCGTCGACCCGGCCATGGCCGAGCGGTACCCGCAGATCGAGTGGTCGGTGACGGCCGGCAACAGCAGCCCGATCAACGACGGCGCCTCGGCGGTGCTGATCACCAGCAGCGAGACGGCCGCCCGGCTGGGGCTCCGCCCGCTGGCCCGGCTGCACTCCTTCGCGGTGACCGGCTCGGACCCGCTGCTGATGCTCACCGGCGTGCTCCCCGCCACCGAGAAGGTCCTGCGGCGGTCCGGGCTCTCCCTGGCGGACATCGACCTGTTCGAGGTGAACGAGGCGTTCGCCTCCGTGGTGCTGGCCTGGCTGCAGGAGACCGGCGCCGACCCGGCGAAGGTGAACGTCAACGGCGGCGCGATCGCGCTCGGCCACCCGCTCGGCGCGAGCGGCACCCGGCTGATGACCACGCTGGTGCACGCGATGCGCCGGCGCGGCGCGCGCTACGCACTGCAGACCATGTGCGAGGCGGGCGGCCTGGCCAACGCCACCGTGCTGGAGGCGCTGGACTGACCGGCCGGCGGCCGGCCTCGCCTCCCGAGCAGCCGCGCGCAGGACGTCGGACCGCGGCCGGCGTCCTGCGCCGGGCGGGGTCCGGCGCAGGTGGGGCGGGCGGCGCAGGTGGGGCGGGCGGAACGCGCGGGGCCGCGGCACCCCGTGGGAAGATGGCAGGGCTGGCAGAAACGATCTCCGGGCGGTTCTCTGGCCATGGTGAACGAGCAGCGTGATACCGGCGGGCCCGAGGCGCCGCGCCCGGGGCAGCCGGGTACCGGGGGGTCGCGTCAGGACGCCCTGCTGATGGTCCCGATCGCGACCGCCCTGATCGAGGCGGACGGCCGGATCCTGCACTGGAGCAACGACGCCGAGGCCCTCCTCGGCTACAGCGCCGAGGAGGCGATCGGCTCCCTGGCCGCACAGTTGCTGGCCACCGACGACCAGCGGCCCGAGATCCTGGAGCTCTTCCAGGGGATCGTCGACGGCCGCGGCTGGTCGGGCGTCTTCCCGGTGAAACACCGGGACGGCCACTACGTCAACCTGGAGTTCCGCACCCACCCGATCTCCGGGCCCGGCGGCAGCCCGCTGGTCCTGGCCGTCGCGTCCGACGTGACGACGCTGCGCCGGATCCAGGCCGACCTCGCCGTGCTGAACGGGTTCTTCACGCAGTCCCCCGTCGGCATGGCCGTGTACGACAGCCGGCTGGCCTTCGTCCGGCTGAACGACGCACTGGCCCGGGTCAACGGCCTGCCCGCCGAGGCGCACCTGGGCCACCGCCTCACCGAGCTACTGCCCGGCATCAACGGCGCCGAGAGCGAGGCGGTGATGCGGCGGGTCCTGGAGACCGGCGAGCCGGTCGTGGACACCCGCTCCCACGGCCGCACCCCCGGCGACCCGGCGCACGACCACGCCTGGTCGGCCTCCTACTTCCGGCTGGAGGACCCGGGCGGGGAGGTCCTCGGGGTCAGTTCGACGGTCATCGACATCACCGAGCGGTTCCGCGCGGACGCCCGCGCCGCCCGCGCGCAGGAGCGGCTGGCGCTGCTCGTCGACGCCACCGCGTCCATCGGCACCACCCTGGACCTGCGGCAGACCGCCCGCGAGCTGGCCGACGCGATGGTGCCCAGGGTCGCCGACATCAGCGGGGTGTTCGCGCTGGAGGCGCTGGTCGCCGGACGCACCGTGGAGCCGCTCGACCCGACCGTTCCCCACCTGGTGCGCCGGCTCGCACTCGCCACCACCGACCCGCTCTACCCCGCCGAGGCCCTGCCGGTGGACGCGGTGCACGAGCTGGCGCCGGACTCGCCGTACGGGCGGGCCCTGGCGACCGGGCGGACGGTGGTGGTGCCGTCCTGGGAGCTGCCGCTGCTGAGCGCGGCGATCACCGAGAGCCGCCGCCAGGCCTACCTCGGCGACCGCCCGCGCTCGGTGCGGATCACCCCCCTGGTGGCCCGGGGCACCACGCTCGGCATGGTGGTGTACTCGCGGCGCGGCGAGCGCGAGTCCTTCGCCGAGGCGGACATCACGCTCGGTGACGAGCTGGCCTCGCGGGCGGCCGTCGCCATCGACAACGCCCGGCTCTACCTGCGCCAGCACCAGACCGTCCTGGCCCGCCAGCAGGCACTGCGCGAGGCGAAGGCCGCGCAGGAGCGGCTGGCGCTGGTCAACGTCGCCTCGGCGCGGATCGGCACCACCCTCGACCTCGCCCAGACCGCCCAGGAGCTGGCCGAGGTCGCGACACCCCGGCTGGCCGACACCGTGGTGGTGGAGGTGCTGGACGACCTGGTGCGCGGCGAGCGCGAGGTCCGCACCCCGGCGGACGGCTCCGCCGTACTGCGCCGGATGGCGTTCCACTCGGCGCACGGCTCGACGCTGGAGCCGATCGACCGCACCGGCGGGGTGCAGCGGTTCGAGCCCGGCTCGCCGTACGCGTGGAGCCTCACCCACCGCAAGCCGGTGCTGGTGCCGCGGATGGACGAGGAGGGCATGGCCTGGTTCGCCGACGACCCCGTCCGCACCGCGGCCGCGAAGGAGCAGAACGTCCGCTCGTTCATGGTGGTGCCGCTGATCGCCCGCGGCTCGCCGGTCGGTGTCGCCGCCTTCTACCGGACGGTGGTCGAGCGCCCGTACGAGGACGACGACCTGGCGCTGGCCGGGGAGTTGGCGGTGCGGGCGGCCGTCTCGATCGACAACGCGCTGCTGTTCACCCGGGAGCGCGACGCGGCCGCCGCCCGCCAGCGCGCGCTGGACGAGGCGTGGGCGGCCCAGCAGCGGCTGTCACTGCTCAACGAGGCGAGCAACCGGATCGGCACCACGCTCGATCTGCACCGCACCGCCGAGGAGTTGGTGGAGGTGGTGATCCCGCGCTTCGCCGACTTCGTCACCGTCGACCTGCGCGACGCGGTGCTCGGCGGCGAGGACCCGAGCCCGGTGCCGGACGACGGCTCCGTCCTGATGCGGGCGGTCGCCGTCGGCGAGGCCGGCGCGGACGGCACCATGGCCGCCGCCGCGGACCAGGTCGGCGCCACCTCGCAGTCCGCGCAGGTGTACGCGAAGAGCCTGCGCACCGGCCGCTCGATCCTGGTCTCGGAGGTGGACGAGGCGGCGCTGCGCCGGATCGTGGCCTCGCCGGACCGGGTGCAGCCGGGCCTCGACGCCGGGGTGCACTCCTATCTCATGGTGCCGCTGCTGGCGCGCGGCATGGTGCTGGGGGGCGCGGAGTTCCTGCGGACCCGCAACCCGGTGCCGTACGGGCCGGCGGACCGGGCGCTGGCGGAGGAGCTGGCCGCGCGGACGGCGCTCGCGATCGACAACGCCCGGCTCTACCGCCGCGAACGGGACACCGCGCTCACCCTGCAGCGCAGCCTGCTGCCGCAGGAGATCCACCGCACGATCGGCCTGGAGATCGCCTACCGCTACCTGCCCAGCAGCGTGGTGAGCGAGGTCGGCGGCGACTGGTTCGACATCGTCCCGCTCTCCTCCGGCCGGGTGGCGCTGGTCGTCGGCGACGTGATGGGCCACGGCATCCGCGCCGCCGCCACCATGGGCCAGCTCCGCACCGTGGCACGGACGTTGATCACGCTCGACCTCGACCCGGAGCGGGTGATGCACCGGCTCGACGAGGCCACCGCGGAGATCGGCGAGGGCCAGTTCGCCACCTGCGTCTGCGTGATCTACGACCCGGTGGACCGGCGCTGCACCGCCGCCTGCGCCGGCCACCTGCCACCGGTGGTGGCCGACGCCGAGGGCCGGGCCCGGCTGATCGAACTGCCCCCGGGCGCGCCGCTCGGCGTCGGCGGAGTCCCTTTCGAGAGCGTCGAGTTCACCCTCCCCGAGGACGGCATCCTGGCGCTCTACACCGACGGCCTGGTCGAGCGCCGGGGGCGGGACATCGACGAGGGCCTGGACCTGCTCTGCCGGACCATCGCCGACCGGCGCCGCTCGCTGGAGCAGACCTGCGACGCGGTGCTCGCCGAACTCACCGGCCGCACCAGCGAGGACGACATCGCGATCATCCTGGCGCAGGCCCTGCCGACCGGCACCGACCGGATCGCCACCCTCTCGCTCAGCGACGACCACGCGATGGTCGCGCACTCGCGCCGCTTCACCCGGGAGACGCTGACCGGCTGGGGCCTCGGCGCACTCGCCGACTGGGCCGAGCTGCTCACCAGCGAGCTGATCACCAACGCACTCGTGCACGCCGGCTCCCCCGTCCAGCTGCGGCTGTTCCACAACCGGCTGCTCACGGTGGAGGTCGCCGACCGGGACAGCGAGTCGCCCCGGATCCGCCGCGCCCGGGAGGAGGACGAGGGCGGGCGCGGCATGCACCTGGTCAACGAGCTCGCGCACCGCTGGGGCAGCCGCCGCACCCGGGACGGCAAGGTGGTCTGGTTCGAGCTGGAGCTGCCGCCGGGCACCACGCCGCCGTAGGCCCGAGCCCACCCGGGAGACCCGCCCCGACCTGGCACGACAACCGGTGCTTGTCGCCGTTCCCGCACGGTTGTTGGCCCGTCCCGGCGACCGGGGGCTTGGCTTGCTCCCGCAGGACGCCGGACGGCGCACCCGGGCAGCGGGCCCGGGTGGCCGCCCCCGACCGGACCAGAGGAGCCCCCCGTGAACCAGCTCGACCCGCGCGCCGTCGTGGAGCGCTACGTCACCGCCATCGCCACCGGCGATCTGCCCACCGCGGCGGCCTCGTTCGCCGAGGACGCCACCTGGTCGTACCCGGGCGACCTGCCGCTGTCCCGGGTCTGGCGCGGCCGGGCCGTCATCGTCGAGGACTTCCTCGGCTCGGTGGGCACCCTGTTCGCACCCGGCGCCGTTCTGGAGGTGACCCTGACCGGGCTGCTCGCCGACGGCCCGCAGGTGGTCGCCGAGTGGACGGCGCGGGGGACGGCGGCGAACGGCTCCGCGTACGACAACCGGTGCCTGGGCATCTTCACCGTCGAGAACGGCCTGATCACCGCCGTCCGCGAGTACCTCGACACCCAGCACGCGGCGCGCACGCTGTTCGCGCCGGCGGCCGGCTGACGACCGGTCGGCGGCCCTCGACGGTGTCGGGGCGGCCGGGCCCCGGCCGGACAGCGCCCGATCGGGCAGGGCCTACTCGGGCAGCAGCAGGTTGACGTCGCCGAACTCGTGCCACAGGTAGCGCTCGCGGACGGCCGCCGCGTAGCAGCGTTCGAGCAGCGGCCGGCCGGCGACGGCGGCGAGCATCAGCAGGTGGGAGGCGCGGGGTTCGTGCCAGCCGGTGAGCAGGCCGTCCACCGCGCGCACCCCGCGCTCGGGAGTGACCACCACCTCGGTCCAGCCCTGCGCCTCCCGGACGGTCCCGTCCGGGCCGGCCGCCGACTCCAGGGCCCGGACGGCGGTGGTGCCGACCGCGATCACCCGCCCGCCGCCGGCCCGGACGTGTCCGACCAGCCGGGCGGTGGCGGCCGGCACCCGGAACCACTCGGCGTACGGCGCCTCGTGCGCCTCCGGCGAGGCGACGCCGGTGTGCAGCGTGATCGGCGCGACCAGCACGCCGCGCCCGGCCAGCCGGGCCACCACCTCGGCGGTGAACGGCCGTGCGGCGCTGGGCATCTCACTGCTGCCGGGGACGGTGGCGAAGACCGTCTGATAGGCCTCGATCGGCCAGTCGCGGTCCACGTACCCGTACCGGATCGCCTTGCCGTGGCGGCCCAGGTAGCCGGACAGCGGCTCGGGCAGGTCGAGCCGGGCGTGCCAGAGCCGGGGCGTGAACGCCTCGACCAGTTCGGCCGCGGCGCCGCCCGGCAGCGCCACCCGCAGCCCCGGGCGGGCCGGGGACTCGTCCGGCGGGTAGGAGGCGGCGGCCGCGCCGGGGGCCGTACGGCGCAGCTCGACGAGGAACGCACCGCGACGGTCCGGCCGGGCCGAGGAGAGGTGCAGCGCGACCGGGCCGCCGTCGGGCAGCCGGCCGGGCAGCGCGGCGGGCAGGGTGGCCGAGTTGTTCACCACCAGGACGTCCCCGGGGCGCAGCACCGTGGGCAGGTCGGTGAAGCGGCGGTGCTCGACGGTCGCCCCGCGCCGGCGGCCGACCAGCATCCGCACGCCGTCCCGGGCGGTGCCGCGCGCCTCCGCCGGGGCGCGGGCGGAGAGTTCGGGCGGGACGGTGACGTCGATCCCCGGGTCCGTGGACGCCGTCATCGCTCGCCCTGGGCGACGGCCGGCAGGTGGGAGGCGCGGTAACGGCCGGAGGCCCGGCTGCCGCCCACCAGGGCGAGCAGGGCGGGCACCACGGTCTCCGGGAGCGGCTCGTCGGAGATGTCCTCGCCCGGGCAGGCGTCCTGGTACATCCGGGTGCGCATGGTGCCCGGGTCGACCGCCCAGACCCGCACCGCCTCCTCCTCGCGGGCCAGGACGGCGGAGGCCTGGTCCAGTGCTGCCTTGCTGGCCCCGTAACCGCCCCACCCGGGGTAGGCCTCGACGGCCGCGTCGGAGCTGATGTTCAGGACGGCCCCGGCGTGCCTGCGCAGCTGGGGCAGCACGAGCTGGGTGAGCGCGATCGGCGCCAGGGCGTTGACCTCGAAGGTCTCCAGCAGATCGGGCAGCGGGACGTCGGCGAGACGCGGCAGCGGGACGTCGGTCGTGTCGGAGCCGCTGAGCGTGCCGGCGTTGTTGACCAGGAGGTGTGCTCCGCCGAGCCCGGCGGCGGCCTCGGCGAGGCGGGCGCGGTGGTCGTCGTCGACGACCGAGCCGGCCAGCGCGACCACCGTGGTGGTGGCGGCCAGTTCGGCCTCGGCGGCGGAGAGTTCGGCCGCGTTGCGGGCGGTGATCACGAGCTGCCAGCCGTCGGCGGCGAGGCCCCGGGCGAGCGCCCGGCCGAGGCCGCGCGAGGCACCGGTGACCAGGGCGACGGGGGCGGCGGATCCTGCGGTGTGCTGCGGTGCGTTCATGGCACCACGATCGCTCCGGCCGGTCCGGTCCGGATCGGCCCGCAGGCCGGGGGGCCGGTCGTCCGTTCGGCCTAGACCGCCGGACCGAGACCGGGTCCGCGGTCCGGACCGGGGTCGGGGTCCGCATCGGAATCGGGGTCGGGCCGGCCGAGCGGGCCGGGAGCCGCCCAGGACCGCGGCTCGGCCCAGGCGGCCAGGGTGCGGCGGGTCTCGAAGCGGCGCGGCAGACCGCTCAGCGGGTCGGTGAACTCGACCACGGAGGCGAGCAGTTGCAGCGGCCGGCGAAAGTCGTCCGGCGCCGGCTCCGGCAGCACCACCGGGTACACCGGATCCCCCAGGATCGGCACCCCGAGCCCGCTCATGTGCAGCCGCAGCTGATGGGTGCGCCCGCTGAGCGGCCGCAGCCGGTAGCGGCCCAGCCCGTCGCGGTGCTCGACCAGGTCGATCCGGCTCTCGCTGTTCGGCGGGGCGTCCAGCTCCTGCGCCGCGATCACGCCGCGCTCCTTGACGATGTGGCTGCGCACCGTGCGGGGCAGCGCGAGCGCCGGGTCGTAGGCCGCGACGGCCTGGTACTCCTTGCGCACCAGCCGGTCGCGGAAGAGCGTCTGGTAGGCGCCCCGGTCCTCGGGCCGCACCACGAACATCGCCAGGCCCGCCGTCAGCCGGTCCAGCCGGTGCGCCGGGCTGAGCGCGGGCAGGTCCAGCCCGTGGCGCAGCCGGGAGAGCGCCGTCTCGACGACGTGCCGGCCGCGCGGGGTGGTGGCCAGGAAGTGCGGCTTGTCGACGACCACCAGGTGGTCGTCCTGGTGCAGCACCTCCAGCGCGAACGGGACGGGGACCTCGTCGGGCAGGTCGCGGTAGAGCCAGAGGTGCCCGGCGGGGCGGAACGGCTCGTCCGGCCCGATCGGGCCGTCCACCCCGACGATCTCGCGCCCGCGCAGCAGCGCGTCGATCCGCTCCGGGTCGACGGTCGGCAGCCGCTCGGCCAGGTAGGCACGCACGGTCGGCCACGGCCCCTCGGCCGGCAGCCGCAGGTGCACCGGGTCCACCCCCCGGCGCTGCGGGAGGGGTGCGGTCGGTGCCTTGCGCTTGCGTCTCATCTCGCGGCCAGCCTAACCGGGGCCGCCGCGGGGGCCGGAGCCGCCGGACGCCCGAGGTGCCGGGGGCCGCCGGACCGGTGGAGAGTGGACATGGAGGCCCCGCCGCCCGCTCACCGGAGGTGTACGTGTGACCGCAGACGGCCCGCAGGACGCGCTGCCGCCGTTGCGCCTGCCCCGGCGGACGCGCCGGCTGCTCTGCTGCGCGTTCCTGCTGCTGGTCGCGGCCGTGGTGGCCGACCTGCTCTCCGGGCCGGGCACGACGCTCTCCCCCGTCCTCGCGGTGGCGCCGATGCTGGCGGGGGCGACCAGCCGCTCGGCCCGGGTCCCGCTGTTCGCCGGGGCGGTCGCCACCGCCGCCGTGGTGCTGCTGGAGCTCAGCAACAGCGGCCTGCCCACCTCCGTCCATCTCACCGCGCTGATCACCGTCCTCGCCGCCACCCTGGCCAGTGCCGCCAACGTCGTCCTGGTGTCCGCCCGGGAGCGCGAGCTGGCCCAGGTGCGGACGGTGGCCGAGGCGGCGCAGCGGGCGCTGCTGCGGCCGCCGCCGGAGCGGCTCGGGCCGCTGCGGGTGGCCGTGCGGTACGCCGCGGCGGCGGCCGAGGCGCGGATCGGCGGGGACCTCTACGAGGTGGTGGACACCCCGCACGGGATCCGGATCCTGCTGGGGGACGTGCAGGGACACGGGCTCCCCGCGGTGGAGACGGCCGCGGACGTCCTGGGGGTGTTCCGGGAGGCGGCCCGGACCGAGCCGGACCTCGCCCGGGTGGCGGAGCGACTGGACGCCGCGCTGGCGGGCCGCCGGGTCAACGAGCGCTTCGTGACCGCGCTCCTGTTCGACGTGGAGCGCTCCGGCGGGCGGGCCGGCTTCGTCAACTGCGGGCACCCGCACCCGCTGCTGCGCCGCGCGGGGCGGGTGACCGAGCTGGCGCCGCCGCAGCACGCTCCTCCGCTGGGCCTGCTCGGGCTGATCGGCGGGCACTACCGGGCGGGCGGCTTCGACCCGCTCCCGGGGGACCTGCTGCTGCTCTACACCGACGGCATCTCGGAGGCGCGCAACGCCGCGGACCGGTTCTACCCGTTGGCGCAGCGGCTCGCCGGGCTGCCCGCGGCGAACCCCGGGGCCGTGCTGGACGCGCTGCTCACCGATGTCGGCGACTGGCTCGGCGACGCCGGGCCGACCGACGACGCGGCGCTCCTCGCGCTGTGCTGGGAGACCTGACCGCCCCGGGCGCCCGCCGCCGCACGGGCCGGCCGGGCGCGACTGTCGGTGGCCCGTGCCAGGCTGTGGACGGGACCGGCGGGTGCCGGCCGAGCTGCGGCGTCGAGGGGACAGGGCCATGGGGCGCAACGCGAGTGGATCGTTCGAGCTGACCGGCTTCGAACCGGAGGAGACGGACGAGCAACCGGGCACGACGCTCGGCCGGGTCCGGATCACCAAGGCCTTCACGGGCGGTCTGACCGGCACCAGCGTGGTGCGGATGCTCTCCGTGCTGGACGGCGCGGGCGGCCCGGCCGCGTACGTCGCGGTGGAGCACTTCACCGGCGAGCTGGACGGGCGGAAGGGCTCGTTCGTGCTCCAGCACTCGGCGCCGGGCAGCCAGGGCGAGCGGCTGGCCATCCGGGTGGTGGCGGGCACCGGGGCCGGCGAGCTGACGGGGATCACCGGCACGTTCGAGCTGTCGACGGACGACGAGGGCGGGCACACCTACGTCCTGGAGTACGAGCTGGGCTGAACCGTGCCGGGGGCGCGCCGGGCCGGTCTCCGCGCGGCGCCCGACCGTTCACCCGGGCCGCTGTCACGATGATGCGATCAGTGCACGATCGACATCGGAGGGTGACGCATGCCCGGTACTGCCGCGACCTCGACGACGGCCGGCGGCGCGGTCACCGTCGACGGGGTGATCGTCCGGCTGCGGGAGATCGGAGCCGGGCTGCCCCCGGACGACGGCGTGGCGGTGTTCAACCGGATGTACCTCACCGTGACGGACGCGGTGCGCCGCCGGCTCACCCGGCCGCGCACGGACCCGCCCCGCCGCACACCGCCGCGCCGCACGCCGCCACGCCCCGGCCGCCCGTACTTCGCCGACCCGGCCGCGATGGCCGAGCTGGACGTGGTGTTCGCCGGGCGCTACCTGCTGGCCGTGGACGCGGTGGCGGCCGGACGGCCGGCCCCGGCCTGCTGGCGGCCGCTCTTCGAGCTGCGCGCGCACCGGGGCGTGCACCCGCTGCAGTTCGCGCTGGCCGGGATGAACGCCCACATCCAGCACGACCTGCCGCTCGCCGTGGTCGACACCTGCCACCGGCTCGGCTGCGGGCCGGAGCACCTCGCCGAGGACTACCACCGGATCAACGGCCTGCTGGCCGGGGTGGAGGAGGTCGTCCGGGAGCAGCTGATGCCCGGACCGGACGTCCTGGAGCGGGCCGAGCCGCTGACCCACCTGCTGGGCGCCTGGTCGGTCGACGCCGCCCGGGAGGCGGCCTGGGCGAGCGTCCGCGCGCTCTGGCGGCTCCGGGAGGTGCCCTCGGCCGCGGCGGCACTCGCCGCCGCGCTGGACGGCTCGGCCGCTCTGCTCGGCCGTGCCCTGCTCACCCCGCTCGGCCCGGACCGCGTCCGCACCGGCGCCGGTGCGGACGCGGTCGGCGCGGACACGGCGAAGGACCGGGGAAGGCCGACGGCCGGCCGGCTCCCCGTGGCGAGGAACCGGCCGGCCGTCGGCTGAGCGGGTCGAGCGGGTCAGGTCCGGTCGATCCGGCGTCGCTCGCGCGGCGGGACCGGCCGGACGGGGCCCGGGGGCGATCAGGCCCAGCTGGAGTGCAGCGGCTTGCCCTCGGCGTAGCCGGCCGCGCTCTGGATGCCGACCACGGCCTTCTCGTGGAACTCCTCCAGGCTGGAGGCGCCCGCGTAGGTGCAGGAGCTCCGCACGCCGGCGACGATCGAGTCGATGAGGTCCTCGACACCCGGGCGGGCCGGGTCGACGAACATCCGCGAGTGCGAGATGCCCTCCTCGAAGAGCGCCTTGCGGGCGCGGTCGTAGGCGGAGTCCTGCGACGTGCGGTTGCTCACCGCGCGCGCCGAGGCCATGCCGAAGCTCTCCTTGTACTGGCGGCCGTCGGCGGTGGTCTGGAGGTCGCCCGGGGCCTCGTACGTCCCGGCGAACCAGGAGCCGATCATCACGTTGGACGCGCCGGCGGCCAGCGCCATCGCGACGTCGCGCGGGTGGCGGACGCCGCCGTCGGCCCAGACGTGCTTGCCGAGCCGGCGGGCCTCGGCGGCGCACTCCAGGACGGCGGAGAACTGCGGGCGGCCGACACCGGTCATCATCCGGGTGGTGCACATGGCGCCGGGGCCGACACCGACCTTGAGGATGTCGGCGCCCGCCTCGACCAGGTCGCGGACACCGACGGCGGAGACGACGTTGCCGGCCACGATCGGGATCTGCGGGTCGAGGCCGCGCACCGCGCGCAGCGCGCTGATCATCGACTCCTGGTGGCCGTGCGCGGTGTCGACCACCAGCACGTCGGCGCCGGCCTCGATCAGGGCCTTGGCCTTGCCGGCCACGTCGCCGTTGATGCCGACGGTGGCGGCGACCCGCAGGTGGCCCTGCGCGTCGACGGCCGGGGTGTAGAGGGTGGCGCGCAGCGCGTTCTTGCGGGTCAGGATGCCGACCAGGCGGCCTTCGGCGTCGACCACCGGGGCGAGCTTGCGGTGCGCCTCGCTCAGCTTGTCGAATGCGGCGCGCGGGTCGATGCCCTCCTCCAGCAGCAGCAGGTCGCGGGACATCACGTCGGCGAGGCTGGTGAAGCGGTCGACGCCCTGGCAGTCGGAGTCGGTGACCACGCCGATCGGCTTGCCGTCCTCGACCACGACCAGCGCGCCGTGCGCGCGCTTGTGCAGCAGCGAGAGGGCCTCGGCGACGGTGGCGCCCGGGGCGAGGGTGAGGGCGGTGTCGTGCACCAGGTGGCGCTGCTTGACCCAGCCGACGACGTCGGCGATCACCTCGGTCGGGATGTCCTGCGGGATGGCGACCAGGCCGCCGCGGCGGGCGACGGTCTCGGCCATCCGGCGACCGGCGATGGCGGTCATGTTGGCCACCACCAGCGGGATGGTGGTGCCGGTGCCGTCGTTCGAGGAGAGGTCTACACCCTGCCGGGAGCCCACGGCGGAGCGGCTGGGGACCATGAAGACGTCGTCGTACGTGAGGTCGTACGAGGGCTTGAGGTCGTTCAGGAAGCGCATGAAAAGGGCTCTCTGGCTGGGAGAAGGTACACCTCGGGTGCGGTTGCGGCGAGGCCGCCGGGCACACTCGGGCGCCCGGCACCCAACGTTCGATTCTCCGCTACCCCGGGACCAAAAGCCAGTTCGAGTGCGATTGCTGGCACAGTGCACAACACATGATCACCGGAGCCGTCCCGGGCTTGGACGTTCCTCCAAGTGATCGCCTTTTCGCCCCGGCCAGGGCCGCTCCCGTAGCATTCACGCGGTAACGGCGAGGCAATCCAGGAAAGCGGCAGCGGGCATCATGACGGCGGGCGTGGACATCGAGCAGGACATCGAGCAGGGCGGCGGCACGGAGGCCACCGAGGAGGAGATCGACTACGGTCCCGGCCTCGACCCCGAGCGGCTGCGGCTCTGCCTCGACGTGATCGCCGAGCTGGACGAGCTGCACGTCGACCACCCGGACGCGATCACCGTCCGCCAGGCCGTCGGCGGCATATTCCGCACCCTCAAGCAGCGTCGCCGCCAGGAGACCCGGGCCCGCAAGACCGCGAACGACCGCGAGGTCACCGCCCGCACCGCCACCGGCGCACCGAGCCGGATCGACGACGAGACGGCCGGCGCCTTCGGCCTGACCACCGTCACCACCACCGAGATCGCCGGCATCCTGGAGCGCCCGCGCTCCTGCTACACCTGCAAGCAGCGGTACGTCGAGGTGGACGCGTTCTACCACAACCTCTGCCAGAACTGCGCGGTGAAGAACCGCGCGCGCCGCGACGCCCGCGCCGACCTCACCGGCAAGCGCGCGCTGCTCACCGGCGGCCGGGCCAAGATCGGTATGTACATCGCGCTGATGCTGCTCCGCGACGGCGCGCACACCACCATCACCACCCGCTTCCCCAACGACGCCATCCGCCGCTTCACCGCGATGCCGGACAGCGCCGACTGGCTGCACCGTCTGAAGATCATCGGCATCGACCTGCGCGACCCGGCCCAGGTCATGGCACTGGCCGACGAGGTCGCCGCCGACGGCCCGCTGGACATCCTGATCAACAACGCCGCGCAGACCGTGCGCCGCCCGCCGGAGTCGTACCGCGAGCTGGTCAACGCCGAGTCCGCGCCGCTGCCGGCCGGCATGCTGCCGCAGTCCACCACCATCGGCCGCTTCGGCAGTGGCAGCGTCGACCTGCCCGCGCTGCCCGCCCAGGCGAGCGGCGGCGGCGAGCGGATCTCCGCCGAGGACGTCACCTCCCTCGCCCTGGTCACCGGCTCCGCCACGCCCGCCCGGATCGAGGCCGGGACGGCCATCGACGCCGGCGGCCTGGTACCCGACCTCGCGCCCACCAACAGCTGGGTGCAGACCGTCAACGAGGTCGGCCCGGTGGAGCTGCTGGAGGTCCAGCTCTGCAACTCCACCGCGCCGTTCATCCTGATCAGCCGGCTGCGCCCGGCGATGGCCGCCTCGGCGTCCCGCCGCAAGTACGTGGTCAACGTGTCCGCGATGGAGGGCGTCTTCACCCGCGGTTACAAGGGCGCCGGCCACCCGCACACCAACATGGCCAAGGCCGCGCTGAACATGCTCACCCGCACCAGCGCGCAGGAGATGTTCGAGTCCGACGGCATCCTGATGACCGCCGTCGACACCGGCTGGATCACCGACGAGCGCCCGCACCCCGACAAGATGCGCCTGGCCGACGAGGGCTTCCACGCCCCGCTCGACCTGGTCGACGGCGCGGCCCGGGTCTACGACCCGATCGTCCGCGGCGAGCAGGGCGAGGACCTCTACGGCTGCTTCCTCAAGGACTTCGACCGCGCCGCCTGGTAGGCACCCGCACCGCAGGAGGAACCGCGTTGACCACCGCACCGCTGCTCGGCGCCGGCGTGATCGTGCCCACCGGGGACGGCCGGGTCCTGCTCGGCCGCCGGATCACCGCCGGCGAGCCGCCCACCTGGAGCCTGCCCGGCGGCAAGGTGGACGACCCCGGCGAGTCCTTCGAGCAGGCCGCCGCGCGCGAACTCGCCGAGGAGACCGGCATCGTGCTGCCGGCCGCCGCGATGCGGGTGCTCGCCGTGCTGCTCGACCACGAGCTCGGCCGCCCCCGGCTCACCGCGGCCGTGCTCGCCCCGCCGAGCCTGGCCGAGGCGCTGGTCACCGAGCCGCACGCCTGCGCGGGCTGGGAGCGCGTCCCGCTCGACGCGCTGCCCGAGCCGATGTTCTACCCCTCCGCACTGGTGCTCGGCAGCTGGCTGACGGACCGTCCCTCGGCGGCCCGGGCCGGGACGTACGCGTACCCCGTCGCCGGCCGATCGCCGGTGACGGGGTAGCCGCGAGGCGGTTCAGCCGTTGCGGGCCGCCTCCGGGCCGGTGATCCGCTTCAGCAGCGGGAGCGTCGAGGCGATGATCCCGAGCGAGGCCACCAGGCCGAACGCGGTCAGCGCGTAGTACACCGCGCCCGGCGCCACCAGGTCGTAGTGCATCTGCGACTTGAGGAACATCGCCGCCGCCGCGAAGCCCGTACCGGTCGCGATCGCCGCCACCACCAGCAGCGGCAGCGCGCTCTCCAGCCCGATCACCCGCTGCAGCAGACGCAACGGCGCGCCGGTGAGCCGCAGCATCGCGAACGGCCGCTTGCGGTCCGACAGACCCGCGACCACGCTCACCGCGAGACTGCACCCGGCGATCGGCAGGGTGGTCAGCAGCACCACGTTGGCCAGTTGCCGCCAGCCGGCCAGCTGCTGCTGCTGGGCGGAGCCCCAGTCGCCGACCGTCCGGGCCCGGTACTGCGGGTAGGCCTTGGTGAGCAGTGTCCGGGTCTGCTCCATGGCCGCGGTGGAACCGTCGGTGGTCACGTAGACGTTGCGCACCGGCAGCTCGGCCGCCGCCTCCGCGGAGATCGGCGCGGCAAACCACTCGACCTCGGCGGTGGAGCGGAGGCTCAGGAAGCCCCACTGCGGGACGCCGACGACGCTCGCGCCGGCCGGGCAGTGGCCCACCACCGGGATCTGGGCGAGGTCGGTGCAGAGCACCAGGTTCGGGGAGAAACCGGGGCGTTCGTTCGGAGCGGCACCGAGGGCCTGCGGGTTGTCGTGGCCCAGCGCGAGACCTCGGAAGCCGGGCACCGCCCGGAGGTCCGCCAGCAGCTGCGCCGGCACGGCGCCCGTCATCGGCGGCTCGTCGACCATCGCGCCGTGTTCCACCGCCGCACGGGTCTGCGGGTCGCCGCTGAGCGCTCCCCGGTTCTCGTTGATGGTGCCGATGATGCAGACCGTCGCAGTGGTGACGAAGAGGGCGAGGACGAGGCCAGCGACCGAGCGGAAGCCCGCCTTCGGGTCGTCCGCGAGCCGTCGGACGGCGATCAGCGTGGCCGGCCGACTGGTGCGCAGGGCCACCGCCCGGGCGGCCACCATGGTGAGCCAGGGCCCGGCGATCACCAGGCCGAGCATGATCACCAGAAAACCGGTCAGATAGGCCGCGGTCTGGCCGTTGGTGGTGTCGGGACGACGGTTGACGAACCAGCCGAGCTCGGCCAGGCCGGCCAGCAGCGGAACCACCCGCCAGAAGGTCGGCGGCTTCGGGGTCACCCGGCGGCTGACACCCAGCGGCGAGATGGTGACCCGCCGCAGCGCCAACCGAGCCGCGATCGCCGCCGCCACCGGCACCCCCAACGCCGCGCCCACCGTCTGGAGCGGAGTGAGCGTCAGGTCGCCGACGAAGAAGCGGGCACCGGTGAACGGGATGGTCGCCACCAACGGGCGCAGCAGGAGGAAGAGCCCGAAGCCCACGACCGTGCCGGCGACGGCGGCCACCGTGGACTCGACCGCCGAAATCACCGACACCTGCCGCGGGGTGGCGCCGACCAGCCGCATCGCGGCGTAGCGCTGCTCACGGGTGGCGGCGGAGAGCCGCGTCGCGGTGCCGATGAAGATGACCACCGGGAAGATCAGCGCGCCGGCGACGACGGAGAGGATCAGCGTCATGGCGTCGCCGCGCACGCCCATCCCGGGGCAGTCGTTGTCGCAGGACGGCGGGAGTGTGGTGGCGATGGTGGTGACCTGGCTCGCCCCCGGCGCGTCCTCGATCTCCGCCGGGGTACGGCCGATCACCGCGAACAGCGAGTCGGGGGACGCCAGCGCCTCGTCGCCGAGGAGTCCGGCCATCCGGCCCGGGAGACGGTCGCCCAGCTCCACGGCCGGGGCTGTGCGGAGCAACTCGGCGAGCGCCGGCGACACGTAGTACTCACCGGGCGCGGGCAGCTTCGCAAGGCCGGGCGGGACGGGAGCGGTCGGCCCGGTGGCGGCGACGTCGACCTCGAAGATGCTCTTGCCGTCGTAGTAGTCCGAGTGGTCCCACCACCAGAGCGGGTCCACGGCGGCCTTCTCGGTCCGGCTCGCCGCGCCGGTGTTGGTCCACAGCAGCCGGTCGTTCGCCTTGTCGACGGCGTTGATGCTGGCGAGCGTCGAGAGCAGCAGCCCGACGCCGACCGCCACGGCGGCGGCGATGATGAACAGCCGGGCCAGGGCCTCCTTGCCGCCGCTGACGGCGAGGCGCAGTGCGAACCGGATCACGAGGCGATCCGTTCCGCCGCACGGCCGGCCGCCGGGCCCGCCGACAGGGAGGTGGCCCTGCCGTCCCGGACGATCGCCTCGCGGTCGGCGTAGGCGGCGACCCTGGGCTCGTGGGTGACCAGGATGACGGTGGTGCCCTGCTCGCGGGCGGCGCCGACCATCAGCTCCATCACCTGCTCGCCGGTGAGCGAGTCCAGGGCGCCGGTCGGCTCGTCGGCGAACAGCACCCGGGGCCGCGCCACCAGACCGCGGGCGAGGGCGACGCGCTGCGCCTGACCGCCCGACAGCTCGCCGGAGCGGCGCTTCTCCATGCCGTCCAGGCCCAGCCGGGCGAACCAGGGCCGGGCCTCGGCGAGCGCGGCGGCCCGCTTGGTGCCGCCCAGCAGCAACGGCAGGGCGACGTTCTCCTCGGCGGTCAACTCCGGGACGAGCTGGCCGAACTGGAAGACGAAGCCGAACCGGTCACGCCGGAGGGCGCTGCGCCGGGCCTCGTTCATGGTGTCGATCCGCTGCCCGTCGAAGCGGACCTCGCCGGAGTCCGGGAGGAGGATGCCGGCCAGGCAGTGCAGCAGCGTCGACTTGCCGGACCCGCTGGGGCCCATGATGGCGAGCACCTCACCGGCCTCGACCACCAGGTCGGCGCCGCGCAGGGCCGGGGTCTCGCCGAAGGCGAGCGTGATGTCGCGGGCCTCGATCAGCGGCGTCATGACCGCACCGCCTCGGCGAGCGCGTCCAGGCGGGCGGTGGTCAGGTCGATCCAGCGCAGGTCGGCCTCCAGGTGGAACAGTCCGTGGTCGGCGAGCAGGGCGTCGACCAGGGCGCCGGCCCGGCGCAGGTCGGTCAGCTCGCGCATCCGCTTCATGTGGGCGGCGCGCTGGGTGTTCAGGTACGCCTCGGCGTCGCGGCCGAGCATCAGGGCCAGCACGACCTTGGTGAACAGCACCGTCTGCAGGTTGGGTTCGGGCGAGACGGGTTCGGTGAGCCAGTGCTCGAACTCCGTCACGCCGGCCTCGGTGATCACGTAGCGCTTGCGCTCGGGCCCGTCGCCGGGCTCGGCCTCACCGGGCACCACCTTGCCGTCCCGCGCCAGCCGGCCGAGCGTGGCGTAGACCTGACCGTACGGCAGGGGCTTGCCCCGCCCGAAGAAGGCGTCGTAGTCGCGCTTGAGGTCGTAGCCGTGGCTCGGCTCTCGCTCCAGCAGCCCGAGAAGGGTCAAAGGAACACTCATGAGAGGGACCATACACCAGACGTATACTCCGAGTGTATAGCTGGCGAGAATAGGGCGCTGACCTGTGGAAACAGTGATGTCGCGGGCAGATCCGAGGCAAGCGGAGGGCCCCGGGCAGGCGTGAGCGGGAGGCGGCCCCACGTCCGCCCCCCGCTCCACACGGGCGGCCCGACACGCCCCCACAGCGAGCCGGGCCCGCCGCGTCCCGGCACATGGAGGACGCGGCCACGGCCAGCCTGCCCCGCGCACCCCACCCCTGCCGAGGGCCGAACGTCCCGGTCGTGCCACCGCCCGGCGGCGGGCGCCGGGCCGCCAGGGCCCGTGCCGGGCGGGCGCCGTGGTGCGAGCGCGCACGGGCCTCTTGTGCGGGGGCCGGGGCGGGGGGAGATTGGGAGCCGGGGCCCGGCGGACGATCCCGACCGGGCGCCCCGAGCACCGCTGCGCCCCACCACCCGAGGAGCACGCATCGTGTCCAGCACTCCCGGCCCGGTCCGGCCCGCGTCGCTGCCACGGCGGGCCGGGCGGCAGCTGCGGCGGGGCTTCGGCACCCACCGCGACCCCCTGGTCCGGCCGCTGGACCGCTCGCGCAGCCGGGCGTGGTGCGCGGCCGGACTGGGGCTGCTCCTCGGCCTGGCCGCCGCCGTCGGCGGCGCGCTGCTCGGCTACCAGGTCGTCGGGCGGGACGCCGACGCGCACCTGGCACGGTTGCGCCAGGTCGACGCCGTGGTGACCGCCACCGGCCGGCACGGCGCCGTGGTGGGCAGCCGCGCGGCGGGCGGCTACCAGGGCCGGGTGGCCGCCGAGGCCACCTGGACCGCACCCGACGGGCAGCAGCGCACCGGCACCGTCGAGGTGCACCGCACGGCCGTCGTCGGAGCCACCGTCACCATCTGGGTGGACGAGGCCGGTCTGGTGACCGACGCCCCGACCACCCGCGCCGGCGTGGCGATCGAGGCGGTCTGCGTGGGCCTCGCGGGCTTCACCGTCCTCGGCGTGGCCGTCGCCGGGGCCCTGGCGCTGCGGCTGCGGACCCTCGACCGGCGGGCCGACCGCGCCTGGCAGTGCTCCTGGACCAGGCTCGAACCGCTCTGGAGCGGCCGTACCAGCCACAGTTCCGGCGGAGCGCAGGAGGACTGACACCCGGGGGCGGTCCCGGGTACGCCCGACGGTGCCTCAGGACGCGCCGTCCGGGCCGGTCCAGGCCGGGGCCGGGTGGCCGGTGGAGGCGCGGCCGGTGAGGGCGGCGACGGCGACGACCAGGGCCAGCGCGAGGGCGAGCGCGGTCGGCACGTCGGCGTTCAGGACGAGCGCGGCGCCGAGGAAGGCCCCGGCGAACATCCAGCCGGCCGAGGCGAACCGGCGCAGGCCCGCCCGGTCCGCGGCCAGACCGGTCAGGGCCATGGTGAGGACGGTGGTGGTGAGGTCGGGGACCTTGAGGGACCGGACGACGGCGTTCTGCCACCCCATCGCGAGCCCGAGCAGGCCGGTCAGCGTGTAACGGACCGGCTCGGCGGTGTGACCGGCCAGCGCCGCCACGGCGGTGCCGACGGCCAGCAGCACCGCCTGGACGACGGCGGAGACCACCAGCAGCCGGCCCCGGTGGCCGGGCAGGCGCTCGCTCAGCCGGCCACCGGCGAGCGCGCCCGCCAGGAAGGCGCCGAGCGCGGCGAGCGAGGCCGTCACGGAGAAACCGGCCGCACCCGCCAGGGCGAAGCCCAGGAAGACCACGTTGCCCGTCATGTTGGCGACGAAGACGTGCCCGAGGGCGAGATAGCTCACCGCGTCCACCAGCCCCGTGACGACGGTGAGCACCAGCAGCATCGACACCAGCGGGCCGTGGCGGGGGTCGTTCCACACAGCTGTCCTCCTCCGGTACGCGCGTCCCGGTGGTCGCCGGCACTGCGTCCGTTCTACGCCCGTCCACCCGCCCGGAGCACGCCGAACACTCCCACCCGGCCCGGGTCCGGGTCGGGCGGGAGTGCCAGGGCCCGTCCCGGGCGGTGGGCCGTCAGCAGTCCTTGAGCGCGGCGCAGAGCGCCGCGTCCATGGCCTTGGCCACCTCGGCGTCGGTCGGGCCGGCCCAGGGGACCTTGGGCTGGGCACCCGCCTTGGTGGTGGCCCAGAGCGCCAGCTCGTTGACCGTGCCGTCGGGGGCCGTCAGGTAGGTGTGCAGGACGGCGGTCGTGCCGCCGGGCTGCGGGACGGTCACCGTCGCGGCGACGTACGTCGCGTCCTCGGGGCTGGTCACCTTGACCGTCGCGCCGGGGGCGGTCCTCGCGCAGTCCTTCAGCTCGTCGCGGAGGTCGCGGAAGACCGCGTGGGCGCTCTGCGCCACACCGCTGCTGGGGCGCGGGTCGCCCTGGTACAGCAGGGTCTGCTGGGCCTGCCACTGGTCGGCGCCGCCCGCGCCGAGCACCGCCTGCGCGGCGGCCTGGCCGGTACCGAGGCTCTCGTTGTCCTTGGACAGCGTGGAGTGGCAGAGCTCCTGGAGCTTGAAGACCGGCGCGCCGCCGACGGCCTTGGCGCTGCTCGCGGGAGCCGTCCAGTGGTAGGCCGAGTCCAGCGGGACGGCGCGCGGACTGATCCAGGCGCCGGCCGGGATGTCCCGGGAGGCCCCGGGAGCGGCCGCCGACGGCTTGGTGGAGCCGCTCGGCGGTGCCGCGGCGGTGCCGGTCGCCGGCGCGGCGGTGGAGCCGGTGGCCGGACCGGCGTTCTGGTCCGCGCCGTTGTCCGGCCCGCAGGCGCTCAGCGCGCCGAGGCAGACGAGTGCGGCGGCCGTGGCGACGGCCGTCCTGGTGGTACGCAACTGACTGTTCCTTCCCCCGATGTCGTGATGCGCCGACCCGGGCCCGCGGTTCGGGGCCGGTGATCCACCCCCATGGCCTGAGTGGTGGTCAGCTCGCGCGTCGACGGCGTCGAAACCTAGTGCGAATGGACCCGCCAGGCAAAACGGCCGGAGCGGACGGCCGGGAGCACCGCCCCACCGACACTCTTTTGAACATGTTCAGATCTGCGCTAGGCTGCACCGCAGACAGACCGAGGGGGCTCGCATGAGGATCGTCATACCCGGTGGAACCGGACAGGTCGGCCGGATCCTGGACCGCGCACTGAGCGCCGAGGGCCACGACGTCCTCGTGCTGACCCGGCGCCCGCAGCGCGACCGCGAGCTCTACTGGGACGGCCGCACCCTGGGGCGCTGGGCCGAGGCGATCGACGGCAGCGACGCGGTGATCAACCTCGCCGGGCGCAGCGTCAACTGCCGCTACACCCGGGCCAACCAGCGCGAGATGCTGACGTCCCGGGTGGACTCCACGCGGATCGTCGGCCGGGCCGTCGCCGCGGCGCGCAGGCCGCCGCGGGTCTGGCTCCAGATGAGCACCGCCACCATCTACGCCCACCACTTCGGCGCCCCGCACGACGAGCGGGTGGGCGTACTCGGCGGCGGCGAGCCGGACGTGCCCCGCTCCTGGGACGCCAGCATCGCCATCGCCCGGGCCTGGGAGCAGGCCCAGCAGGAGCCCGCGACGCCGGACACCCGCAAGGTCGCCCTGCGCTGCGCCATGGTGATGAGTCCCGACCGCGGCGGCGCCCTCGACCTGATGCTGCGCCTGGCGCGGTGCGGGTTCGGCGGTCCGATCGACGGCGGCGCGCAGTACATGTCCTGGATCCACGACCGGGACCTCGTCCGCGCCGTCGGCTTCCTCCTCGAACGGGACGACCTGGCCGGGCCGGTCAACCTCGCCGCGCCCCGCCCGCTGCCCCAGCGCGCCTTCATGCGGGCACTGCGGCACGCCGGGGGGATCCCGGTGGGCCTGCCCGCCACCCGGTGGATGGCCGAGATCGGTGCCTTCGCCCTGCGCTCGGACACCGAACTGCTGCTCAAGAGCCGCTCGGTGGTCCCCGGCCGGCTGCACGCGGCCGGCTTCGGTTTCGAGCACCCGCACTGGCCGGAGGCGGCGGCCGACCTGGTCCGGCGGATGCGCCGCGGACCGGTACCCGCCGGTGGCGGGCGCGCCCGTACGATGGCCCGGTAGGCGGCCGGGCGGACGGCCGGGGAAACGGGCCGGGCGGACCGGTCGGGTGCGGGCGGAAGGGACGTTCGGGCGGTGTTGCGCGGGTTCGGCGATCTGGAGGCCGAGATCATGGACCGGCTCTGGACCTGGGGCCGACCGGCCACCGCCCGCGAGATCGTGGACGACCTGCAACGGCAACGGCCGCTCGCGTACACCACCGTCACCACCGTCGCCGACATCCTGCACACCAAGGGGTGGCTGCGCCGCGAGAAGGTGGGGCGAGCCTGGCTGTACGAGCCGACCTGCACCCGCGAGGCGTACACCGCCCAACTGATGCACCAGGCGCTGGAGACCACCTCCGACCGCGCCGGGGCGCTGCTGCACTTCGTCGACCGGATGAGCGGGGACGAGGCCTCGGCGCTGCTGGCGGCCCTGGAGCAGGTCAAGGCGCGGGACTCCCGGTGACGCTCGCGCTGCTCGCGCTCCACCTCGTCCTGGTCGGCGTCGTCCTCCCCCGGCGGCTGGCCGGTTCGCGCCGGCTCCAGGCCCGGCCGGCGGCGGGCGTGGCCGTCTGGCTCGCGCTGATGGCCTCCTTCGGCACCGCGCTGCTGCTCGCGGCGCACCATCTGGCGGCGCCGCTCGGGCACGACCCGGCCGGACTGGTCGGTCTGCTCCCGCACGTCGAGGCCGGCCCGGCCGCCCCGCACGCCGAGGGCTGGTGGGTGCCGGCCGCGGCGGCCCTCGCCCCGGGCGCGGTGGCGGTGACCCTCGGGGTGCGGGCCGCACGGCTGCGCCGCCGCCACCGCGGGGTGCTGGACGTGGTCGCCGTCCGCGACCGGCGCCGGGGCGCCCTGGTGCTCGACGACGCCCGCCCGGCCGTGTACTGCCTGCCCGGCCGCCGGGCCCGGGTGGTGGTGTCGCGCGGCGCGGTGGAGCTGCTCGACGAACGCGAGCTGGCCGCCGCCGTCGCGCACGAGCACGGACACATCCGCGGCCGGCACCACCTGGCGCGGCTCGCGGTGGACACCTTCGCCCTGGCCCTCGGCCGGCTGCCGCTGGCCCGCACCGGCCGGGCGGAGGTGGCGCTGCTGCTGGAGATGGCCGCCGACGACGCCGCGCTGGCGGTGGCGACCCGCGTCGAACTCGCCTCCGCGCTCTGCCTGCTGGCCACCGGGGGCCCGGTGGGCGGGCCGGGGTTCGCGGCGGCCTCCACCGGTGTCCTCGCCCGCGTCCAGCGCCTGGGCCGGCCCGCGACCGACGCCCGCCCCGGCGCTCCCGTCTGGCGCTTCGCCGCGGTGTCCGCGCCGCTGCTGCCCTACCTGCTGGCCTGCGCGCCGCACCCGTAGCGGCGGCTCGGGAATGGCCAGGCCCTGTTTCACGGGCCTGGCCGGTCGGCGGCGGCCTACGGGCGGACGGCACCGACGTACGGCATCGCGTCGATCGCCAGCACCTCGACGTTCTTGCCGGTGCGCGGGGCGTGGATCATCTTGCCGTCGCCGATGTAGAGGCCGACGTGGTGGATGTCGGGGTAGAAGAAGACGAGGTCGCCGGGCTGCAGGTCGCCGCGCGCGATCCGCTGGCCGACCTTCCACTGGTCCTGGGAGACCCGGGGCAGCTTGACGTCGGCGGCCTTCCAGGCGGCACCGGTCAGACCGGAGCAGTCGTACCCGGCGGGGCCGGTGGCGCTCCAGACGTAGGGCTTGCCGAGCTGCGCGTAGGCGAACTGGACGGCGGCCGCGGCCCGGCCGGTGGCCGGGCCGTTGTAGGCGGGGCGCTCGGCCGCGCGGGAGGCCCGGGCGGCGGTCTCCTGGGCGTTGACCCTGGCCCGGTCGGCGGCGCCGAGCCGGTTCAGCAGCGCCTGCGCCTTGGCGAGCTTCTCCTGGATCGTCTTCTTCTCCTCGGCCAGGGCGGTGCCGGCCGCGTCGAGCTGGGCGAGGGTGGCGGCCGCCTCGGTGCGGTCCTGGTCGAGCCGGGGCGGCGCGCAGCGGGCCAGCGCCCGCCGCCCCCCCCCGGGGAGGAGGAGCCGGTTGGGGGGGATTTTAAACAAAAAACACACAAAAAAAAAACCAAAAAA